>NZ_JAKFCQ010000026.1:0-85175 GCF_036676585.1 Robertmurraya sp. | reverse complement strand
CAAGTCTCTTCGATGGTAAAGGGTCTTGGTGGAATGTTTAAGGTATAGGGCAGCCCTATACCTTTTTACACGGAAAAAAATAAGCAGAAAAAAGTCTGCTTAATCATTAATAATATGAATTTTCTTTCCAGGCAGCTTCGGTACAATAATCGTTAGTAAGCCATCATTGTAAGAGGCCTTCACCTTTTTTTCGTTTATAGGCTGGGGAAGAGTAATTGTTCTACTCATTTGCTGCATTTTATTTTTTCTACTATAGACCTTATGAACATCATCTTCTTCTATAATCACTTCTCCATTTTTTACTGAAATCGTCAGTGTGTTATTAAGGACATCGATACTAATTTGTTCCTTTTTAACTCCAGGAAGTTCTGCAACGATATGATGCTCCCTGTCGTAACTTTTCACAGAAACGGGAAAGGTGGCAAACGGAAGGTTGAAGAACTCATCAATGCTTTGTAAAAAACCTCTGACTGGTCTTTCATGAAAAAAGTCATTCATCGCTTTGGCAATCTCTCCGAACGGTTCAGGACGCTCGTTACGATTTGGTTTATTTGGCAAATTATTAGACATGATCCTACCCCTCTCTATATGATTTCTCCCTTACAGATTATGCAATTTCTATATAGGCGGTTCATCGTTTTGTAACAGCTCAAAATATGAATATTTTTCACCACTGATTAACCGAGCTTTATAGCTTCCTGAAGCAAATATAGTGTCTGAAGAAACATTACTAACAGGCTTCCATCATGAAACGTTTTAGCAGAAGCTTTTGAATGTGACATCAATGAACTTCCAGTAAGTATTGTACTGTCTTGGTTTGAACAAAAGGCAGTTGCGATTCTCCTTGGATTATTTAGCTTAGGAATAAAGGATATCCGCATAGGTCCTAAGCCTCCAGAGTTTATTTCTGAAGGTGTAATGAATGTGCTAACGGAAACTTTTGGCTTAAAGCTAATTGGTACCGCTGCAGAAGATATGCAAGAAATGCTACAACTTTCTGAGGTAAAGTAAATGGATCGAAAAAATGGACGCATACAACAAGTATGCGTCCATTTTTATTATATTAATTCTTCGAGTAGATCATCGAGGACAAAAGTCATGGTACCGCTGCTATCTACTTCAATAAGTTCCTCTTTTTTCATTTTGGTGAGAGTACGGCTAACGGTTTCACGTGTCGTTCCAATCATATTGGCCAAATCTTTATTAGTAAATTCACCATTTAACGTGAAGGTTCCATTTGTTTCTTTTCCGTGTAATTTTGCTAACCGAATCAGCAGTTTGATTATTTGTTCATAGGTATTATTAAGGATTTGTTCTTCTAACCGGTCTTGAAGGTCGACAATTTTCTCGCTTAATACGTTAAATACTTTAATACAAAGCGTAGGATTCTCAATAAGGACCTTTTCAAATGGTAAGATAGGAACCACTACTAAGGTTGTAGCCTCCAATACTTCTGCATACGCAGGGTATCCCCCTTTTCGAAAGAAACCAACATGTGGGAACATTTCACCCTTTTTTAAAATCGCAACGATTTGTTCTTTCCCGTTTATATCACTTTTATATATCTTTACTTTTCCAGAGTGGATAAAATATACGTTTTCAAGTGGATCATCCTGCATAAAAACATGACTACCACGATTCCAATCTCTTGAAATAGATATATCAATAATTTTTTGAAGCTCATCTTCGTCTAAGCTTCGAAATAAAGAGAACTCAGATAATACTTTTTTAATTTCAGTACTTTTCATTCCTACACACCTCAATCTTAGCAATAACCTAGTTTCTATTTTACCAAAAATCCAAAGCTGAAAGAATAGATTGGTGGGAAACATTGTTATTTTTAAACAGTACTTTAATTACGAACGTTTATTCGGTATGATAGAGTTATAGAGGTGATCTGTACATGAAGGTAAGAAAAAGTTTACAAGATCTTATTGTTGAGTTGAAGAAAAATGAAGAATTTAAAGACCAAATCGTGCATTGGCATACAATAGAAGAAAGAGAAGCAAAAACATCGGAATTGCCTAATGACCTCCATCCTAACTTACAAAGGGCATTGCAGGAGAGAGGAATTGGAAGGCTGTTTACTCATCAGAAATCATCTTATGAAGCGATTAGACGGGGAGAAAGTGTTGTTGCAGTGACACCTACGGCTTCTGGTAAGACGCTTTGTTACAATCTCCCTGTTATACAAACGGTCATCGAATCGATGGATTCAAGAGCCTTGTATATCTTTCCTACTAAGGCGCTAGCACAGGACCAAAAAAGTGAACTTAATGAGCTAATAACAGCAACAGAGCTTCAAATTAATAGTTACACATATGATGGAGATACTCCTGCGAATATAAGAGAAAAAGTACGGAAGGCTGGACATGTCGTCATAACGAACCCAGATATGCTTCATTCGGCAATTCTCCCTCATCATACAAAGTGGGTATCGTTATTTGAAAATTTAAAGTTTGTTGTCATTGATGAGCTACATATTTATCGTGGTGTATTTGGGAGTCATGTCGCAAATGTGATTAGGCGTTTGAAAAGAATCTGTGAATTTTACGGAAGTAACCCTATTTTTATCTGTACTTCTGCGACAATTGCTAATCCTCTTGAGTTAGCCGAACATTTAACAGAAACAAACATGAGGTTAATTGATAATAATGGTGCACCAAGTGGCAGGAAGCATTTCCTTTTTTATAACCCTCCCATTGTAAACAAGCCTTTAAATATCCGAAGGAGCGCAACGCTTGAGGTTAGAAATATCGCGCGTAAGTTATTAAAAAATAAAATTCAAACCATTGTTTTTGCGAAAAGCAGAGTGAGAGTCGAAATTTTACTATCGTATCTCCAAGAGCTTGTAAAGTATCAACTTGGTCCAAAGGCAATAAGAGGATACCGGGGTGGATATTTGCCCACGGAGCGACGAGAAATTGAAAAAGGGCTAAGGAACGGGGACATCTATGGTGTCGTAAGTACAAACGCTTTAGAATTAGGAGTGGATATTGGTCAGTTGCAGGTATGTATTATGACGGGTTATCCAGGTTCGATCGCAAGTTCATGGCAACAAGCGGGAAGAGCTGGGAGAAGGCATGGAGAATCGTTAGTGATACTTGTGGCAAGCTCTAGTCCGCTAGATCAATACATTATACAGCATCCTGATTATTTTTTTACAAGCAGCCCAGAAACAGCGAGAATCAATAAAGATAACTTGATTATTCTTATTGATCATTTGAAGTGTGCAGCGTATGAGTTACCATTTAAGAAAGGTGACTATTTTGGAGAAACGGAAATTGAAGAACTTCTAGAATACTTAGTAGAAGAACGGGTGCTTTTTGAAAATGGTGATAAATACTACTGGATGAATGATTCGTTCCCTGCTCACAATATTAGCTTGCGTTCTGCCTCACAAGATAATGTTGTCATAATAGACCAATCAGATGTTTCTAAAGCGCGTGTGATAGGTGAAATGGATCTTTTCTCAAGTATGACCTTACTGCATGAAGAGGCTATTTATTTGCATCAAGGAACACAATTTCAAGTGGAAAAGCTCGATTGGGAGGAAAAGAAGGCATTCGTTCGAGAGGTAGCCGTTGATTATTTTACGGACGCCAATTTAGCGGTCGAATTAAAAGTATTAGAGATTGATAAGAATAGGGAAAATTCAATGGTAGAAGTTGCTTATGGAGATGTTAGCGTATTAGCTAAAGCAACGATCTTTAAAAAAATCAAATTCGAAACACATGAAAATATAGGGTCCGGACCAATTCATTTACCGGAAGTTGAGCTTCATACGAGTTCTACGTGGATTTCGATTGAAAAAGCCTCCACTGAATTACCAGAGGAACGTTTGGATCAAGGCTTAATTGGAATTTCTCATGCGTTTAAACATATTGCTCCTTTATTTGTTATGTGTGACCCACAGGATATTCATGTCGTTCCACAAGTGAAAGCAGTGCACAATGAAAAGCCAACGTTATTTTTCTATGACCGCTATCCTGGTGGAATTGGACTTAGCGAAAAGATCTATGATGGAATGGAAATAATTATTAAAGAGGCGAAAGAGATGATTACCCGTTGTAATTGTCATCAGGGTTGTCCGTCTTGTATTGGTACAGATCCTACGGCGGAAACGGCAAAGATTGACTGCTTGAAAATATTAAATATGTTTCAATATGAAGTGGGAAAGGGTAGAGTCAGTTGAGTTTGAAAAATAAGCTAAATCGATTAAAACCTCATCTATCTATTCCAGAGAGCTCGAAGCAAAGTTCGAGCTCTCTGCCTGTAAAGTCAAATAAGGAAATCCCTTTTTTAGATGAGTGGAAGGAGAATGGAGTTACTCCGTATTTTTTAGAAGACGATTATTGCCTTGTAAGAGAAGTAAAGTATCCGTTTGATTACCAACATGGCAGATATCAGTTAGGCGAATTTATTGACGCTGTGAAAGCTTGGAATGAGTCAAATATCTCTCATCCACTGTCAGCAAAGGGGTTTCTACCAGAGCAGTTGTTTTTTTTCGATACAGAAACAACAGGACTGGGTGGGGGAGTAGGGAATACGATTTTTCTTCTTGGACATGCCACGTTGGAAGACAATCATTTTGTTGTGAGACAGCATATTCTTCCACGACCCGGAAGCGAAATTCCTCTGTATACTAGTTTTCTTGAAAAGGTTGATTATACGACGCTAGTGACATATAACGGAAAAGCCTTTGATTGGCCACAAGTAAAAACAAGGCATACTTTGCTAAAAGATCATGTTCCAAAGTTGCCTTCATTTGGTCATTTCGATTTGTTTCATGCCTCTCGAAGAATATGGAAGCATAAGCTAGACCGATTAAAGCTATCGATCGTTGAGAAGGAAATTCTTGATATTCAAAGAGTCGATGACGTTCCAGGATTTTTAGCACCGATGATTTATTTTGACTACGTTGAAACGCAAAAACCAGAAGGAATGCTCGGAATTATCAAACATAACGAGATAGATATTCTGTCTCTTATTAGTTTGTATACCCATTTAACATTTCAGATTTTACGAATGGATCAAAATCAAACGGTGAAAGAAGCTTTTGAGGTGGGCCGATGGTTTACTTACCTTGGGGAAGATTCGGCTGCTGAAAATACATTTATAGAATTAGCGTCAGGGGAAAATATGGAAGCCTATCATTCTCGATGGCAACTATCTTTACAATTAAAAAAGAAGAAAGATTATGAAGCGGCTAGTGAAATTTGGTTGAATTTGTCGAATGTATCTGATGATGTGATTGCCTTTGACTCCTCACTTGAACTTTCCAAGTGGTATGAACATAAAAAAAGGGATTACGAGAAGGCACTTCTTTTTGGTCAGAAAGCGAAATTATTACTTGGAAAATGTAGTGATAATAAGATAGATCCAACGATTGATATCGAGAAGCGGTTGGAAAGAATTACAAGAAAATCTTGTAACAAAAATGTAAAAAAATAATCGACAAAATCCGCCTTTTTGGTGTTGTCTCCCCTTAAAATAGAGGGTAAAATGTATCATTGAGTGATAAATGCTAGAATAAAAAGTGGAGATGGATGAATTCGATGTATAAAGCAATTTTGTTTATGTTTTTTCTTGTTGTCTGTTTAACTGCGATTATTTTTACGAACTTAAAAGAAAGTTTTTATACATTAATGTAAACTTTGGGTTTAATAACAAAGAAATCAGCGAAAATAGGTATTTGCATTAGTACAAGATGGACTCCTTTATCATAGGCTGTTATTGTAAAACACAAAAAACACTATTCGAAAGGAGAAGCTCAAATATGTTTAAAAAACATTGCGGACCAACTAATGTATTACCTGCTGTCGTTCACCCAACAAAATGCTGTGTAAATCATACTTTCTCAAATAATGTGGTGCCACATATTCACCCTCAGCATACAACAACTGTAAATCACATCAATTATGATCACCAACACTTCTTCCCACAAACACAGTCTGTTGTTAATGAAGTGACTCATACTCAAAGCTTTGCACCACCTCGTCCTGTACCTGGACCATTTCCAGCACCAGGCTTTGGAGGAGCACCAGGCTTTGGAGCAGGTCCAGGCTTTGGAGCAGGCCCAGGATTCGGAGCAGGCCCAGGCTTTGGAGCAGGCCCAGGATTCGGAGCAGCACCAGGAGCACCTGGATTCGGAGGAGCACCAGGAGCACCTGGATTCGGAGGAGCACCAGGACCATCTTTTGGAAGATAATAGTACTTCTTACAAGGGCTTATTATTAAGCCCTTGTTTATTCATATATAAGGCCTTGAGAGAGGGAGCAAATCGATTGATTAAAATGGTATATATATCGGGATATAAGGCCAGTGAGTTAGGGATTTTTAAAGAAAATGATCCTGGCGTTGTGTACATAAAACTGGCTATAAAAAAGGCCCTTCTACAGCTGTTAGACCAGGGGCTTGAATGGGTAATGGTATCAGGTCAACTCGGAGTAGAAATGTGGGCGGCAGAAGTCGTCATTGAACTGCGGAAAAAGGACTATCCTGACTTAAAACTAGCAATAATTACCCCATTTTTAGATCAAGAAGGTAACTGGAGCGATAAAAATAAGGAGTGGTATCACTCGATTATCCAAAGGGCCGACTATGTAGACTCAGTCACAAAAAGGAAGTACGATAGTCCAGCCCAATTTCGGCTTAAAAACCAATTTGCCATCAAAAAAACGGATGCATTGCTTCTTGTATATGACGAAGAAAGAGACGGAAGCCCGAAATACTTACTGCAAACCGCCAAACATTATCAAGAGAATAATGATTATCCCATCACACAAATAAACTTCTACGATCTTCAATTATTAGTCGAAGAAGTACAGCAAAAGCAAAATGATTTTTATTAAAAGTTACCCATATAAAAGAAAAATTGACAAAAGTGCATATTTTTGAAAAAATATAGATAATGTTTCTTTGAGTGACCGAGGTGAAATAATAAATGCAAATAGATAAAGTGAAGCTAACAGCGAAAGACATATTGGAAAAAGAATTTAAAACAGCCATGAGAGGCTACAAGCCGGAGGATGTTGACAAATTTCTTGATGTAGTAATTAAAGATTATGAGATTCTACAGCAAGAAATTGAAGAACTTCAACATGAAAACGCACGTTTGAAAAAACAATTAGAAGAAGCTGTAAGAAGACCTTCCGTTCAACAACCATCCGCTGGAACAACAAATTTTGATATCCTCAAAAGATTATCAAATCTAGAAAAACATGTTTTCGGTAGCAAATTATACGATTAACAGAAATTACCATGTAAGAAGGCATTGATATTTCATTCACAATTGCATATAATATGTATTGTTCGTTAATAACGTTCGGGTAATCGCTGCAAGGATCGTAAGTGAATTGTAGAGGAAAGTCCATGCTCGCACGGTCTGAGATGTCCGTAGTGTTCGTGCCTAGCCAATTCATAAGCTAGGGCAGCTAGGTTTTTACTTGGCTGACGGCAGGGAAAATGCCTAAGTCGATTTCGATATGGCATGAATACCTTGAAAGTGCCACAGTGACGGAGCCCATTTAGAAATGAATGGGGTGGAACGAGGTAAACCCCACGAGCGAGAAACCCAAATTATGGTAGGGGCACCTTCTCTTAGGAAATGAACGAGGAGAAGGACAGGTTCAGTTGAATCTGTAGATAGATGATTGCCACCTGAGTACGAGACGATCAGTCGATTGTAGTACAAAGGAACAAAACATGGCTTATAGAACGTTATTAATGGAATTGTATGAGTGTTTTCTAATGATAGCTCTCCTCTATTGGAGAGCTTTTCTTGTATTATACATATAATAAACAAGGCAAGTTACATTCTGTCTGAGGTGAAACGATGACGAAATTTGAATTAATAGCTACCGCAGCGATGGGGCTTGAAGCGGTAGTTGCGAAGGAAGTAAGAGATTTAGGGTATGAGTGTACTGTTGAAAATGGCCGTGTTCGCTTTCAAGGGGACGAGCTTGCCATTTGTAAGAGCAATTTATGGTTGCGTACAGCCGATCGAGTGAAAATTAGAGTAGGAGAATTTAAAGCCAAAACCTTTGATGAATTGTTTGAAAAAACAAAGGCATTACCTTGGGAAAAATACCTACCAGAAAATGCTGAGTTTCCTGTGTCGGGGAAGTCAGTAAAATCAACTTTATTCAGTGTTTCTGATTGCCAAGCGATCGTCAAAAAAGCGATTGTTAATCGTTTAAGTACCCATTATCGGAGAACAAGCTGGTTCGAAGAAAATGGTCCACTGTTTAAAATTGAAGTATCCCTCTTGAAGGATACTGCCATGATAACCATTGATACTAGTGGAGCAGGTTTGCACAAAAGAGGATACCGCGCGGAACAAGGGGAAGCACCAATTAAGGAAACGTTAGCAGCTGCACTAGTACTGTTAACAAATTGGACACCAGACCGCCCATTTGTTGATCCTTTTTGTGGTTCAGGAACGATTCCGATAGAGGCTGCTATGATAGGGCAAAATATTGCGCCAGGCTTTAACCGAGAGTTCGTGTCCGAAGGATGGAACTGGATTCCTGATAAGCTATGGGAAGATGCGAGAAATGAAGCGGAAGATCTTGCGAGGTATGATCAAGAAATAGATATCTTTGGTTCAGATGTTGACCATAAAATGGTGAATATCGCTAAGGCTAATGCATTTGAAGCTGGTTTAGGAGATTTAATTCAATTCAAACAAATGCAAGTAAAGGATTTTACGACGACAAAGGAATATGGCGTAATTGTTGGGAATCCCCCATACGGAGAGAGACTAGGGGATAGGCCAACGGTAGAAAAAATGTACACAGACATGGGTCAAGCTTTCTCTCCTTACGAAACATGGTCGGTATACATGCTAACGTCAAATGAACGATTTGAAGAATGTTACGGAAAACCAGCAACGAAAAAACGAAAATTATTTAATGGGTTTATCCAAACGAATTATTATCAATACTGGGGTAAGAGACCACCTAGAGAAATAAAATGATTTAAAACTGACTCGCTTACGAGTCAGTTTTTTATCGCTCAATTCTGAAGAAAGTATAGGAGGGGTTACTTTGCAAAAACAGCTACCATTCACCCTATCTAAATCTGAATCCTTCTTTGAGAAATTAGGGGATTGGATCGGGGATGTGTTCTACGATTTATTGCCAGAAGAGGGCTTTGAAGTACGTGACGAACAAATCTATATGGCATTCCAACTAGAAAAAGCCTTTCAAGAGAATAAAGTGATGTTTGCAGAAGCTGGTGTAGGTACGGGAAAGACGATTGTTTATCTCTTGTATGCGATCTGTTATGCGCGTTACAAAAACCGACCGGCAATTATTGCTTGTGCAGATGAAACACTTATCGAACAGCTTGTCAAAAAAGAAGGAGATATAGCCAAGCTTGAAAAAGCGTTAAAGCTCAATATTGACGTTCGTTTAGCTAAATCAAGAGATCAGTATTTATGCTTGAATAAACTAGATCAATCCGTTGCGTCTTCCGATGTACATATGGATGTGTTCCATCAATTACCTGATTTTGTACATACAGGAATATCGATGCAATCCTTTGAACGATACGGAGATCGTAAGGATTTTCCACAACTGTCTAACGAGCAGTGGAACGAAATAGCGTGGGATAGTTTACAGGACTGTTTTTCTTGTGATCAGCGACATAGATGTGGACAAACATTGCATCGTGATTATTACAGAAGTTCACAGGACTTGATTATTTGTTCTCATGATTTTTATATGGAGCATATTTGGACTAAGGAAGCAAGAAAACGCGAAGGCCAGCTTCCGCTACTACCTGAAAGCTCATGCGTCGTATTCGATGAGGGTCATCTTTTAGAATATGCCAGTCAAAAGGCTTTAACCTATAAATTAACAGAACAAACACTTGAAACATTACTAGAGCGTCTAACTGCTAATGATGTAAGAGATAAGACCCTTAACCTAATAGACGAATCCATTATTGCTAGTGAACGATTTTTTGAAGTATTACAGGACGCATCTGAAAAGACAGTAGGCTCTGATAAACAGATGATTAAAAAAACACCGGATGTGTTAGCGAAGGGGAAAAAACTTGCCTCTTTATTATCGGATTTGGAAGAAGAACTTGTCTTTGAAAGTGAATTATATGTGATTAATGAATATGACCTGAAGATTGTCGAAGGCTATCTAGAGCAGATAACGTATTCATTAAGTTTATTTTTAAAGGAGCTTAAAGGAATTATTTGGTTTGAAGAACATGATGGAAAACGAACCCTTGTGATTATGCCGAGAATGGTGGAAGATATCATGCGTGAAGAGGTATTTTCACAGAAAAAGCCATTCATTTTTTCTTCTGCAACTCTATCCGAAAATGGCTCTTTTTCATATATTGCAAAAAGTCTTGGAATAGATGAATTTTTATCTTTCCGTGTAAATTCACCGTTCAATTATGAAGAAGCGATGGAAATACAGATGCCTTACTTTACCTCTGTTGATGAAAAATGTATGTATACTGTTACGCAATTGATGGAAGCTGGAGGAAGAGGTCTAGTTCTGTTCTCCAATGATGAAGAACAACAGTATTTCAAACGTCATATCCGTGAAGAACTTCCTTTCCCTATCTATTTTGAGGGAGATGCAGAAATAAGTACGTTAGTTTCGAAATTTCAACAGGAAGAGAGTGCTGTTCTTTGCTCCACCCATTTATGGGAAGGACTCGATATTCCAGGTTCTTCATTAGAGAATGTATTCATCTTTTCTCTTCCATTTCCACCTTATGATCCCGTATTTACTGCGAAAAGGGAGAGTACTGAAAATTCCTTTGAGGAAGTCGATATTCCGTATATGCTTCTCCGACTTCGCCAAGGAATCGGTCGTTTAATACGCACACATGAGGACAAAGGAAAAGTGCATATTTTAATGAATCAAAACGAGTCTCAGAAAATAATTGATCTCGTTCATTCCGCCCTACCTGTAGCGGTATCAAAGTAAGCTTGGAGCAGATAATCATCTGCTCCTTTCTTATTTATTCAAGATTTTTCCTGAAAATTATGATAAAATTTTTGCGAGAAGGTTTTAGAGGAGGGGACAGGATGGTTACTGCCATAAAGCAGATGGAACGAGAGTTTTTGGATTATGTTAAAAAAATGGGCGCGTATAAAGAAGCGCTTGGACTGATATATTGGGATCTTCGAACAGGAGCTCCGAAAAAAGGGATGGAGCAGCGTTCTGAAGTCATTGGTATGCTGTCTAGTGAACTGTTTAAAATGTCAACCTCTGAGGAAATGGCTGCATACATAGCAAATTTAACTAATGTGGAACATGATAATAAACTGAGTGAGATAACAAAAAAAACGGTTGCTGAGTGTAAAAAGGAATACGATCGAAACAAAAAAATTCCAGCTGAAGAATATAAAGAATTTGTTATCCTTCAGTCAAAATCTGAGTCAGTATGGGAAGAGGCAAAGGATGCTTCAAACTTCTCCATGTTCCAACCATACCTCGAAAAGATTGTTGAAATGACAAAAAAATTTATTACGTATTGGGGCTACACTGAAAATAAATATAATACTCTTCTAGATATGTATGAGCCTGGTATTACAGTCGACATTCTTGATCAAGTATTTAGTGAGCTTCGAGAAAAAATCGTTCCTCTTGTTCAACAGATAAAGGAATCAGAAAACAAGCCGAACACACAATTCTTGTATAAACATTTTCCTAAGGAAAAACAGAGAGAATTTAGCTTGGAGGTACTAAAGAAAGTTGGCTATGATTTTGACTCGGGTAGATTAGATGAAACGGTTCATCCATTTGCGACTGGATTAAATCCAGGGGATGTTCGTGTGACAACGAAGTATGATGAAAAAGACTTCCGTACAGCTATATTTGGTACGATACACGAAGCAGGACATGCATTATATGAACAGAATATTTCTCCTTCATTAATCGGAACACCTTTATGTACGGGAACATCTATGGGGATTCATGAATCACAATCTCTATTTTATGAAAATTTCATTGGTAGAAATCTTTCTTTTTGGAAAGGTAATTTTGACTTGCTAAAAGAATACGCTCCTGCTCAGTTTCAGGACGTTTCGATTGAACAATTTTACCGAGCAATCAATGAATCGAAGCCATCGCTTATTCGTATAGAAGCGGATGAACTAACTTATGCATTGCATATTATGATCAGGTACGAAATAGAAAAAGGGATTTTTAATGATGAGATTGAAGTAAAGGACTTGCCTAAAGTTTGGAATGAAAAATATGAACAATACCTAGGGATTACTCCAGATAATGATGCAAGTGGAGTCCTTCAAGACGTTCATTGGTCTGATGGAAGCTTTGGGTACTTCCCGTCCTATGCGCTTGGTTATATTTATGCTGCTCAACTAAAACATGCCATGCTGAGTGATATGCCCCATTATGACCAGTTACTTGAGGAAGGGAACCTTCTACCCATAAAAGAATGGTTAACCAATAACATTCATCAGCACGGGAAAATGAAGCTACCTCTTGAATTGATTAAAGATATTACTGGAGAAGGCCTGAATGCTTCCTACTTAATTGACTATCTTTATAGTAAATACGAGAGAATTTATGGAATAATAAAATAAAAACGTCGGATGACAATTTTTGTCGCGAAAAGAACTATTAAATACCTTTAGAAACCACAAACAGCGCCCATTAATAGGCGCTGTTTGTTATTACCATAATTTATAACCTTTTGATCCGATTGGAGCATTCTGAATCATATCAATAAATGGTATGGTGTAAGCGAACAAGATTAATAACGCAGTGATTCCTAACCAAAGTTTCCAGTTCTCAAATACCATTGGTGTTTTATCCGCTTTATCACTAACTTCTCCAATAGGAAATTCTTCTTCGCCTTTTGGAGCAAAAAATGCTAAATTCACGAAAATGTAAAGCATTAGAATAATCGCAATGAAAAGGATTGTGCCACCCACAGCTTGAGCGATTTGATACGGTATCCATTCAGTAGCTTGAGCAGCTCCGCCATACTCTGAAAAAGAAGAACGACGTGGTGCACCTAGTAAACCAGCTGCGTGCATCGCACCAGACATAAAGGTCATACCGATTGCCCAAAGAACACCTTGGTAAATCGCAAGTTTATTCATCGCTTTTGTTAATACTCGGCCTGTTACATGTGGAACCAGCCAGTAAGAAATACCGAAGAAAGTTAAAACAACTGCGGTTGCAAGTGTTAAATGGAAGTGTCCAGTAACCCAAATCGTATTATGAATCACTTGATTCAACTGATGAGAAGCATTCACCAGTCCACCTGCACCTGCAGGTATGAATGAAAGCATTCCGATAAAAGGAACCGTGAATCTTGCATCTCCCCAAGGAAGCTTCTTAAACCATCCGAAGAGTCCAGTTGCTCCTTTTGAGCGACCATAGCTCTCGAAAGTGGCAAAGAGGGAAAAGGCGGTCATTAAAGATGGAATGACAACTAAAAAGGTTAAGATAACCTGTAAGAACTTCCAAGCAGGATCAATTCCTGGCTCCATTAACTGATGGTGAAAACCAACAGGGATAGAGAATAGTAAAAATAAGATAAAGGACAAACGAGCAAGCGAATCAGAGAAGATTTTTGCACCAATGACTTTTGGAATGACTACATACCATGCCATATAGGCAGGTAGTAACCAGAAATAAACAAGTGGATGTCCGAAATACCAGAATAGTGTACGGCTAACTAGAACGTCCACTCGATCAACAATCCCGAGTGACCATGGAAGTAATTGGAATAGTACGGTTGCAGCAACACCTATTGTTGCGACAATCCATAACATCGTATTGACAACAGCCATGAACGTAATTAATGGACTTGGCTGACCAGGGTTTTGCTTTCTCCAGCTAATATATTTACCTAGTACGGCAGCTCCATCTACCCAGCTTCCTACCACAACAAGTGTTAGACCCAGGTAGTAAATAAAATGTGCTTGTAATGGCGCATAAAAGGTATAAAGTACAGAAGCTTTATTTAGTAGAATCATTGTGGCTGCCATTAGCGTCCCAGCTGTCATTAACCAAAAGCCAATCCAACCTAATTTTCTTTGAAGATTGGATAATGTACCTGATGTACGACTTGTGGCAGCAATTTGAAAGCCCATAATGAAGAATGTTGTTAAAACAAGCCCGAGTACAACACCGTGAACCGTTAATATTTGATAATAGCCAATCCCTGCAGGTAAAACAAATTTTCCAGAACGTACTAACGTTTGCAGAAGTCCTGCCAGCCCACCGACAGCCAAAGCGATGAATGCCACATAAAAATGGGCCATAACTAATTTTCCATCACGAGGATCAATTTTCGCATTTAATGTATTCATTATTCCACCACCTTGATTTTAGACGTCATCATGTGGTGTCCAGAACCACAATATTCATTACATAAAATTAAGTATTCTCCAGCTTTGTCAAAGGTTGTGACATACTCGCTTATATAACCAGGCTCTAACATCATGTTAATATTTGTTCCAGCAACTTGAAATCCGTGAATTACGTCTTTTGTTGTTGCAATTACCTTTACTTTTGCTCCAAGTGGAACTTCAATCTCTCCTGGAGTATAAGCAAAAGCTTGAGCCACGTATACTAATTCATAATCCCAGTCTTTGCCCTCAACTTTTTTAAGTCCTGGCTCGTTGAATGGTGCAGTTGTATCAACTTTTTCAGGGTTGATTGTTGCTAAACAGCTTGGTGGTTGATTTCCGAGATAAAAGGCACTAACACCTAAAACGGTTAGGAAAACTAGAAGTGTCCCAATCCCAAAAATCAGCCAAATTTTTTCAAACTTATGCATATGCATGGTAAAAATATCCCCTTTCTCTCAATTAAAAACGGTCTAAAAATAAGAAGTAAACGCTCACCCATGTCACTATTAGAAAGAATCCTAATAGGAAAACGGAAGCTAATGTTCCCTTTAAAGAAGAGCTATCCTCTATTTCCGTCTTTGTTTTTCGGTTGAGTTCCATTTTCGCCATAACCCTCACTCCCTTCCCAAGGTTTCACAATAAATAAATGATTACATTTTCATAATACAAGACAATTGTTCCAATTCCATTAGCTTTCATTGATTTCACAAATTGTTCAATTGTTATGTATTTACTATGATAGTAGTGAAAAGTTATTGTGACAGTGATTTAAATCACATTCATTTGTCTCGAAATGTGAAATATTTGTGAAGAAGATAAAATTCGAAAATTTATGATAGCGGTTACGAATGTCGACATAAAAGCGTTTTTAGGTGAGTGATATTTATTACATAATAAAACACACCCTAGAAACCTAGAGTGTGTTACACGATTGTGCTATCCCACTTTGAATAAGATCCTGATCCTTCGCAGCCTGCACAATCAAAAATATGGTTATATGGGATAAATTCGCCTACTGGAGGATACACATGATACCCTTTCCCATGGCATTGAGGGCACTTATCTTCCTCATACATTGCTTCTAAATGCTCCTGATACTTTCCTTCTCGCCAATTGAAGAAGGCTTGAATGATTCCCAAGATTATTCACCACCTAAAAAACTTTGTTTGTTCCTATTATTTCTAATGGGGTTTCCTCTATACATATTATTAAGCTAGAGGTGTTAAGGTGATGTTAATAATTGGTATTTGAATATGGTTATGTTCATCATAGAATTTTCATATTTATTATTATTCCTAAAGCTTTTAGACTGCTTGAAGGAACCTCTTGTATCAAGAATAAATATACTGATAGTAATATTGGTCAGTAAGAAATAGTGAGGGATAATATATGGTGAAATACTATTGTGAACACTGCCGAACCCTTTATGATGGGAAGGTAGTTTGTCAGGTGTGCGGCGAATTGGTGTGTAAAGAGATTTATATAGAGGTGCAAAGACAACAAGATAAGAAGTAATAAGGTTAAAGGAAAAAGAAACCCTTTTTCCTTTTCTTTTTGACTACCGTTTGATATGTTGATTTATATATGAATGATAAAGGGGGATCATTATGTACTTACCCTCATTTCGATTAGATAGCAAACATGCGATAGTTACTGGGGCTGGCAGGGGAATTGGAAAAGCACTAGCCATTGGTCTTGCGGAAGCAGGGGCGGATGTTGCCTTACTTTCTCGTACCGAGGGCGATTTAAGGGAAACTGCTGAAATCATTCGTTCTTTTGGCAGGAGGGTGCTCGTTATACCGACAGATGTCACCTCAAAAGAGGAAGTTTTAAGGGCTGTTTCTAAGGTGGAGGATGAGTGGGGAGAAATACATATTCTTATTAATAATGCAGGAATGAATATTCGTTCTAAAGCTTTAGAGGTTACGGAGGAAGAGTGGCAGACGATTATGGATACCAATTTAAAGTCAGCCTTTATGATGTCACAACAAGTTGGTAAAGTGATGCAGAAGCACGGAACAGCGGGTAGAATCATATCTATTTCATCTGTTGCCGGACATGTCGCTTTACGAACAGGTGTCGTTTACGCGGCAACAAAAGCGGCTATGATTCAAATGACCAAGGTGCTAGCATTAGAATGGGGTCCTCATAATATTAATGTGAATAGCATAGGACCATGGTATTTCAAAACACCTTTAACGGAAACCTTACTTTCTAAAAAAGAGTATGTAGAAGATATTTTAGCCGTTACTCCTTTAAACCGTGTTGGTGAATTACCAGAACTGGTAGGTCCTGTCGTCATGCTAGCTTCTGAAGCAGGAAATTATATTAGTGGTCAAACCATATTTGTTGACGGCGGGATGACAATTCACGGATTTTAAAAAAAATGTAGAGAGGGTAATCCTCTCTACTTATTTTCTACCATAATAATTAGTTCAATCGTTCCTAAGTCTTGAATATTGATTGGTAAACGGAATGCTTTATCAAATCCGTAAACCTTTGTTTCTCCAACCAACACAGTAGGTGGGGTAATATCCGTTTCATGGCCTTTTTGTGAAATCGTTGTCGATAAGTTCCCTGCAATCATATTTCCTAACTCTCCAGCAAAGGACTCGAGCATTTCTCCTTCTAAAGCCAAACCGAACATTCCTTCTCCGATCTTACCGAACACCTGTTCATTTCCATCAATAATAATTCGACCTCTTACGTCTCCTGTCATTCCAATCAACACACCAATCGAATGCTGTGTAAAAGGCTGTGTAAAAAGAGATGGTTTTTCAACGGCTAGGTCAAATGGAAGAACTGATTTAACTGAATCGATAGTCCCGTTTAATATATCTGTTACTTGCTTTGATAAAGTCATTTATATTCCTCCAACTAGTCGAATATCATTATATTATCATAGATGCTAAGGGAAATAACATGGTTTTCTCATTTTTAATAGTAAAAAATAATGGGAATTAAACTGGTTCTTTTGGTTCATTTCTATGGTAAAAATTATCTAGTGATTTGAAACGGAAATCAACATATAATGAAGAAGCACAGCAACTCCTTCAAGACATGGATGACTCTCTACTTACAAAGTAGGGAGTTTTTTTCATGAATAAATCTCCTGTTTTTGGAAAAAGTATCCTTAATATGGTGATCATGGAAGGAGCAATGAAATGCCAGCAATTCTATCAGTAGGTGAAGCACCCCCGCAATATGAAATAACACAAACTGAAGTAATGGATTTTTCTCGAAAGCTTTTTACAGATGCTTTTCATGATATTGAAAGATTGCTTAAGGCATTCCAGCACGGTCAAATTATAAAACGACATTTTGTAAGAAGTATAGAGTGGTTTGCAAAAGAGAGGTCGTTTAAGGAAAAAAATGATGCATATATTGAAACAGCTATACAGTTAGGTACAAAAGCAATAGAAAATTGTTTGCAAAATAAGGATTATTTGAAGAAACCGATTGATTTTGAAGACATAGACGCAATTTTCACTATATCAAGTACAGGTTTAGCAACTCCTAGTATAGAAGCAAGGATTATGAATATCCTTCCTTTTTCGATACATACGAAACGAATTCCTATCTGGGGTCTTGGTTGTGCGGGGGGAGCTTCTGGATTATCAAGAGCATACGAATATTGCCTCGCTTTTCCTACAGCCAAAGTACTTGTACTTACAATTGAATTATGCAGTTTAACATTCCAGAAAAACGATCTTTCCAAAAGTAACTTAATTGGCTCTTCCCTTTTTGCTGATGGAGTGGCATGTGCTCTTGTAGTAGGAGATCAAGTACAGAAGGAAAGCATCAGCCAATTAACCTCCTATCCAACTATTTTAGCTACAAGGTCAACTACCATGAAGGACTCGCTTGATGTGATGGGTTGGGAAGTAAAAGAGAATGGGCTTTATGTTGTTTTTTCTAAGGATATTCCTTCCATTATTGAAAAATGGTTAAAGCCCAATGTAAATCATTTTCTTACTGAGAATGGCTGTCAACTTGAAGAGCTTCAGCACTTTATTGCACATCCAGGAGGAAAGAAGGTTCTAGACGCCTATGTAAAATCATTACAGTTACCAGCAGAAATGTTAGAAATATCTGCAAATGTGTTAAAGAATTACGGGAATATGTCATCAGCAACCATATTATATGTTTTGAATCGGACCATGAAAGTGGCAAAAAAGCATGATTTGGGGCTTGCAACGGCATTAGGACCTGGTTTTAGCTCAGAATTACTTCTCTTACAATGGAGGGAAACATAAATGTTTTCTTTATTTCTAGCATTTGTGATTTTTCAACGAGTTTGTGAATTAGCGATCGCTAAAAGAAATGAGAATTGGATGAAAGAGCAGGGTGGGGTAGAATTCGGGAAAACACATTACATTTTTATTGTTTTTGTCCATGCATTATTTTTTATATCACTTTGTCTCGAGGTATTAGTACAAGAGAAAGAAATGTCGCCATATTGGCCAGCGCTTGTCAGCTTATTTTTGGTCACACAAATAGGAAGAATTTGGGCGCTTTCATCTCTTGGAAAGTATTGGAATACGAAAATAATCGTTGTACCACATGCTACAGTTATTAAAAAAGGGCCTTATAAGTTTCTAAAGCACCCAAACTATTTAATCGTGACCGTAGAATTTGTCGTGATCCCACTTCTTTTTCAAGCATACGGAACACTTATTGCTTTTTCACTCCTTAATGCTCTTATCCTAATGATACGAATTCCAGCTGAGGAAAGGGCTCTTTGTGACCATACAAAATACAATGAGGTATTTCATAAAACAAGCAGATTCCTCCCGTTGCCGTTTATGAAAAAAATGTGAATGATCAGAAAGTTTATTGATAGTGATTATCATTCGTGGTATAGTGTTCATATGAAAATAATTATCACTCTCATTAAAGAGGACGGTGTTTACAAATGGTAACGATTTTTATTGGCGGAACAGTTGTCGTTTACGGATTGTTAATGAAGCATGTGTTAAAGAATGTAAGCAAACCGCAAGCTATTCAATTAAATAAATAAAAAAAATCAGGTGAATGTAAACCTGATTTTTTTTTATTTGGGAAATGCGTGAAAAATCAGTTAAAATAAAGAGGAAAAAGTTCAAACAAGGGGTAGAACCATGTCAAATACAATCTTTCAACATGATACACAGATCACACTTTCACGTATTGCCAATCTACATACATATTTTCTTTCAAGGGGAAACGAAGAAACAGCACAAAAAGCAAAACAATTAGCTATAAAACTTCAAGAGAGAGAATATGCTATTGCATTTTGTGGTCATTTTTCAGCGGGAAAATCAACCATGATTAATACCTTAATCGGTGAAAATATTCTTCCTTCCAGCCCTATTCCAACGAGTGCGAATTTAGTAAAAGTGAAAGCAGGGGAGGACTATGCGAAGGTCTATTTCAACGAAGGAAGACCTCTATACTACAAGGCTCCATACGACTATAGTATGGTCAAAACGTACTGCAAAAATGGAGACGAAATAACGTCCATTGAGATTAGCAAGAGTAACACGAAGTTAACATCTGGTACAGCGATATTAGACACACCAGGGATTGACTCAACAGATGATGCTCATCGAATCGCTACGGAGTCAGCTTTACACCTAGCGGATCTTGTGTTTTATTGCATGGATTATAATCATGTCCAATCTGAGGTTAACTTCATGTTTACAAAGGAACTAACCGAAGAAGGAAAGGAAGTTTTTTTAGTTGTAAATCAAATCGATAAGCATCGTGAGGAAGAACTGAGTTTTCTTCAGTTTCAACAAAGTGTAAAAGAATCTTTTGCCTCATGGGGAGTGAAACCGGGTCGTATATTTTATACGACGCTAAAGGAACCAAACCATCCCCGCAATGAGTTAAAAGATCTGCAATCGTTTATTGCTGAAAAAGTCCTTATGAAGGATCAATTGTTAGAACTCTCAGTTTCAAATTCTCTCAAAAAGCTTATTCAAGAACAAATTGTATTCGAATTCAACCAGAATAAAGATACAATTGAAAAGCTTGAACAAAAATTAAGCGCTCTACCAGAAGGTGAATGGAATAACTTACAAAGTAAGATAGTAGAGTTGCAACAGCAATTAGACATACAAGTGGAAGCACTAACAGAACAAAAGAGGAAGTTAGAGCTTGTTATTATTGATATTTTAAAAAATGCCTATTTAATGCCCTTTCAAACGAGAGAATTAGCGGAAAAATTTCTTGAGTCGAGACAGCGAGAGTTTAAAGTTGGTTTATTGTTTTCTAAAAATAAGACGGAACAAGAACGCCAAGCGAGATTACATGCATTTTTTTCTGATATGCAAGAGAAAGTAAAATCGCAACTTGAATGGCACTTGAAAGATGCGATTACTCGCTTTTTAAAGCAGGAAGACATCAATAATGCAGATTTACTAACGAGGATCCAGGAATATTCTGTGCCGTTTACATCAGAGCTTCTGTTAAAGGCGGAAAAGAAGGATGCACGACTATCTGGAGAATACGTTTTGAACTATACAAACGATGTAGCAGAAAGTGTGAAAAATCTTGCTAGGAAAGAACTCGAGCCATTTATGGAAGATTTCCTACAAATTCAAGGGGCCAAGATGAGCAGGAAGGCTTCAAAATGGGAGGAAGAGTTAAAAGTCATAAAAGATTTTGATCATACATGGTCAGAGTTAAAAACCATAACGGATAGCCAACAAAAGTCCATAGATACAATGGAACAAATGGTAACTGAAAATATCAAGAGCGATGAAATAATAGAGCATGAGTTAGAAAAACTTCTTAATGTGAATGAAGAATTTGAGATCATGACTTCTTCAGAAAAAGATAGAGATATAGCTGTAGATACAACTAAAAAGGTAGAGAAAACCAAAGTAACACCTACAGATGAGGTACAGTCAACACCTGCTGGACTTCAAGTGAGGGATGTAGTGAAAAAGCTTAAAACAGCAGCGAACTTGTTACATGATGTACCGGGATTTAAAACGACTTCAGAGGAACTGACATTAACATCTGATAGATTGGCTAACAGAGGATTTACGATCGCTCTTTTCGGTGCTTTTAGTGCAGGGAAATCCTCATTTGCAAATGCATTAATAGGGCAGAAGCTTCTACCGGTTTCTCCTAATCCAACTACGGCAGCAATTAATAAAATCATGCCTGTTACAGAAGAAAATAAGCATGGTTTAGTGAAAGTAAAATTTAAAAGTGCAGAGAATTTATTTGAGGAAGTAAAAAGGTCCTTACACTTGTTTGATCTTTCAGCGAGATCGTTAGACCATGCGGTTCAAGTGATCCAATCTATTGATCCTACAGATACGTTGTTAGATGTTCAAGGAAAGGTTCATTATTCGTTTTTAACGGCGTTTTTACGGGGATTCGAGTTCGCGAAAAGTCACTTCGGAGATACTCTTCAAACACAGTTAGAAGAATTTGCTGATTACGTTGCAAAGGAAGAAAAATCGTGTTTTGTAGAAAGTATTGAGTTGTACTATGATTGTGAACTAACTCGTCATGGAATCACGCTTGTCGATACACCAGGGGCGGATTCTATTAATGCAAGACATACAGGTGTCGCTTTTGACTATATCAAAAACTCAGATGCAATACTCTTTGTGACCTATTATAATCATGCCTTTTCAAAAGCCGATCGCGAGTTTTTAATACAGCTTGGTCGAGTTAAGGATACCTTTTCGATGGATAAGATGTTCTTTCTTGTAAATGCAATTGACTTGGCGCGTGATGAAGAAGAGGTCCAAGAAGTTCTTGGTTACGTAACAGAGCAATTAATTCAATATGGAATTCGTATGCCTCATGTATATCCAGTTTCAAGCATGTTAGGTTTAAAAGAAAAATTAGAAGCGATACAAGAAGGCTCTCGTTTGGCACAATTCGAAGAAAGATTCTATTCGTTTATTGAACACGACTTAACCGAGATTGCCCTAAACTCTGCTCTGTCAGATCTAAATCGAGTGAATCATGTACTAAAAGCTTTTATCCATAATGCGAAGCTAAACCGAGAAAAAAAGGAATCTTACTTGTTAACTCTACAGGATCAAGAGACGGCTATTGGGGATCTGCTGCGTAGAGATGTTCAAGAAAAAAATCTGCAAAAAAGATTAAATTTAGAAACAGATGAGTTAGCCTTTTATATTAAGCAAAGAGTATTTTTTCGATTTAATGACTTCTTTAAAGAGGCGTTTAATCCGTCTCTATTAAAGGATGACGGAAGAAGTATGAAACAGGCGTTACAAAGAGGACTTGAAGAATTTTTAACAAGTATTGGATATGATTTTGCCCAAGAATTACGAGCGACTTCATTAAGAATTGAGTCATTCATTGGAAAGCTACTGATAGAAGTTGAACAGCTTCTAGAAGGCTCGATTGCAGATATCAATAAAGATATATCCTTTCATTCCTATGAGAAACGTGCCTGGGAGAGCTTAGAGTTTAATAATGCTTTCGAGAATTTGGAGGCTCCCTTGTTTAAAAAGGCATTGAGCTATTTTAAAAATCCAAAATCATTTTTTGAACGTAATGAAAAACGACTTATGATGGAGGAACTAGAAGCCATTTTGTCTCCACTAGCGAACAGTTATGTGGAGGAAGGAAGTCAACGATTAAAGGAGCATTATCAAGAAATGATGAATTCTGAGATCCGTCAATTGAAAGAACAAATTAGTAGAGAGTGCCTTGACTATTATGAAGGGTTACGGGCTGCACTTAGCGATGAAACCTCTATTAGTATGCTTGAGGAAACAGAAATTAAGCTAGAGGAACTATTAAGTAAATAACTACTGTCATAAATCCCTTTGGATAGGGATTTATTTTTTATTTTCTTATCGTTATAATTTAAATTGTAAAAAAATTCTAATTACTCGGGGGTACATATGATTTCTAGTGGATATACTGTTACAAAAAAGAAAAAAACAGACTACACTCAAATGTTAGTTCCGATAGCCATTATTTTAATTCTTGGATCTATCTTTATTGCCTTGTTTTTTCTTGCTCCAATCCAATTTTTGCTTTATAAGCCAAGTGGAGAGTGGTTTTTTGAGCCTCCTAAAAATGCTTATTATGCCTTTATTGGTGGAATCCTTCTTGTAGCTGCGATGTTAATAGGAACAGCTATTGTTATCTATAAAGATAAGATGACTAAAGGAATGAAGGGTTTTATAACGGTAGGGTATTTACTAAGTGTGCTAATCTTTGTATTAAGTCTCAACCAATATCATTATGCGAATCAATCAGGTATTGTCATAAATCGCTTTTTAAGCTTTGAAGATGAGAAATATAAATGGGCTGACATTACTTACGCAGAAGAACAAGCAATCGTCAAAAACGGAATGATGAGTAGCGGGACACTTACCCTTACTTTTTCAAACGATAAAAGTTATACTTTTTTGTTAAATGAAAATGTAAGGAAAGCAAAAATTGCTATGTACTATGAGTTAGAGAAACAAGGAATTGAAGTTAAGAGAACACAATAAAGAAAACAATACCATCTTTGATAATTAATTTTCATGATATAATGGGGATTATGCTCTAAGAGGAGGACCATGAATGACAAACCAATCTACAGATCGTTCCCTTTTACTTGTTGATGGAATGGCACTATTATTTCGTGCGTTTTTTGCAACAAGTGTATCGGGTCAATTTATGATAAATTCTAAAGGAATACCAACAAATGGTGTTCATGGTTTTGTGAAACATTTTTTAACGGCGATATCAACCTTTAACCCAAGCCATGTAGTTGTTTGCTGGGATATGGGAAGCAAAACATTCCGAAATGAAATGTTTTCTGATTATAAAGCAAATCGCTCAGATGCACCCGTTGAATTGATCCCGCAGTTTGATTTAGTCAAGGAAGTAGTTAGTGCATTTGACATTCCTAATATCGGGTTAGAAGGGTATGAGGCAGACGATTGTATCGGAACAATTGCCAAGTCTTCGATGAACGACTTTGAGGTTAGCATATTAACTGGAGATCGTGATATTCTCCAATTGTTAGATGAGCGAATTAAGGTCATATTGCTGCAAAAAGGGTTTGGGAATTATGCCGTTCATACCCCTGACTCCTTCTATACAGAGAAGGGAATTCTCCCGAAGCAAATGATTGATGTAAAAGCGTTGATGGGAGATCCTAGTGATAATTATCCAGGTGTAAAAGGAATTGGTGAAAAAACAGCCCTTAAGTTAGTTCAACAATTTGAGCATGTTGAAGGGATTGTTTCGAATTTACAATTGCTTACTAAAGCGCAAAAAACGAAAATAGAGCAGGATTTGGACATGCTTTATTTAAGTAGAAAGCTTGCTGAAATCAAATGTGATGTTCCGATTTCCTTCTCACACGAGGAATCAGTATTCCAATTCAACCAGGAGAAGGTTCTAACAAAGTTTAAAGAGGTTGAGTTTAGAGGGCTGGATCGTTTATTACCAGACCAGCAAATATTAGCGTAATCGAAAGCTGCCCGTGTTAATAGGGCAGCTTTTTTTTCTAATTAAATCTTAGTATTGCTTTTCTTAGCTCTATTTTCTAATTTACTTTTCGGATTCGGTGTAAATTCAGCATCCTGTCCATATCCTTGAGGATTCACACCAGGAGCTTTTGTACCACGGTTTGTATGTGAGTTTTTTCCTCCCATTTTTCATTCCTCCTATTATAAGGTTGTTACTGCCTTAACGATAATATTATTACCTAATTGCATAATCTCACTCTCCTTTCTTCACAATAAAAAGGAGGTGAGAGAATGTGAATAAAGGTGTCTATATAGCGATTTCAAGTATAGCTTTAGCACAGGGATTGAAAATTCCCATTCATTATTGGAAGAAGAAGGAGCTCAGACCGGATTTGTTTTTTCAAACAGGTGGGATGCCTAGCTCCCATTCCGCTGGTGTCGCTTCCTTAACAACATATATTGCCTTAAAGCGTGGTTTACCGACCATTGATTTTGCTCTTTCTCTTGTTTATGGATTAATTGTTATGTATGATGCACAGGGAATAAGAAGGCAAACGGGTGAGCTAACTTTAAAAGTGAATGACTTGGATGATTTACTTGATAAAGTGAATCATGAAAAACCCGTGCATTTTGAAGAAAAGGCCCCAGATAAATTGAAGGAAATGCTTGGTCATAAGCCAGAAGAAGTAGTGGGTGGAGCGCTTCTTGGGGTACTAACCGGGACTTTAGGCTATTTAATGGATAGAAAAAGATAGAAAAATATCGATTGATGAGATAAAATCAAGAAGATGTGAAGCAATCATAGGGAGTGTAGAGAACCTTGAGTACGGAAGAGTACGTAAGTCATTTATTAGACAAAGGATTCCTTCTAAAGGATGATGCGATTGGCTTTATTTATTTTGGAAAAAATTATACCGGTGCTTCTGATGAACTAGCAAATGTGGCGATTGAAGTCACACTAAAGGCTCAAAAAAGCTTTGATGGTAGCTTTTATGTGTCTCTACTTGAATGGCTTATGGCAAATCAAATTAAAACGAAAAAAGAGGCTTATCAATTTATAAGAGAAGCCGAGCTGCTGACAATATAGAAAAAGCGTGTGAGGTTCACACGCTTTTTTTATATCGCTTGTTTTTTTTCGGTATATGTGGAAGGCTTTTTTTTCACTGGCAGTTCGGCAAAGATCATTCCTGCAAAGATACATATACAGCCGAGTAACGCATTGGATGTTAGTCTTTCATCGGCCCAAACATAAGCAGTAATGGCAGCGAACACAGGCTCCATGGCAAAAATTAAGGCAACTCTTGTTGGAGTCGTATATTTTTGAAAGCTTGTTTGAGCAAAAAAGGCTATAGCTGTTGCGAATACAGAAGTAATAAGTAAAGCAACTAGTACATCTTGTTGTCCTAGAATATCTAGACGAAAGGCTAAAGAATAATCTTCAGTAAATAAAGCTAACAAACCTGACAAAATAGACACTGTGAAAATTTGAATAACAGTCAGCAACAAAGTGGGGAATTTTTCACTGTACCTACCCGTGAAGATTATATGCATGGCAAAACCAACGGCACATGCGAGGACAAATGCATCACCTCGATTTAATGATGTTATATCTGTTAAAGTTAGTAGATATAATCCAATCGTTGCAATTCCTACTCCGATTAAAGCGTTTCTTGTTGGCTTTTGTTTCAGTAAAAATAGAGAAAAGAGCGGAACGAGTACAACGCTTAGTCCGGTGATGAAACCAGCTTTAGAGGATGACGTATAAAGCAATCCAACTGTTTGAAAAGCGTATCCCGCAAATAGCCATCCTCCGAGTAATATACCAGATGTAAGGATGAATCGATTGAGTTGTAGTAGTTGTTTGCGTTCAAATATCACTAGCCATCCGCCAAGAATAAGAGCAGCGATAAAAAAACGAATGGCATTAAACGCGTTTGGTGGTAAGGATGCAATCGCATTTTGAACGAGCACAAAAGTTGAACCCCACACAAGGGCAACCATAAGTAAACTAATGTCTGCAAATAATGACTTTTTCATATGTCCTCGTTCTCCTTGATGGTTTCATTTTTTCGAATAGCTGCTCGGGCGAGTTCATCTGCTGATTTATTTTCTGAACTGGGAATCCATTTCATAAAAAATAAATCAAAATCTTTAGAAAGAGTTAATGCTTCTTCAAGCAAAGGAGCAAATTGCTTATTTTTTACAAATTCCTTTTCAACTGCTCGATTTACCAGTTCTGAGTCCGTCCGAAAGGAGACTACTTGATATCCATTTTTTTTACATATTTTTAATGCTTCAATAAAAGCATAATATTCAGCTTCATGGTTGCTCATTACACCTAATGGGATAGAATAGCGTTCAACTTTGCCATTTGCTTTAATAAAAATACCAGCTCCACTAGGCCCTGGATTGCCAGCACTAGCGCCATCAATGTATACTTCAATCATTGATTTCCTCCAATAAACGTCATTTTTACATAGTATAAGCTAGTTTAACATATTTTTTGATTAAGCGTATGAATTGTCAGAAAAAAGCACTAAAACCAAAATACCAATCTTTTGTAACTTTTTCTTTAAAAAGGAAAAGATAAAAACATCATAAAAAGCAGCTATGCATAAAGAGAGGATGAAAAGAATGAAATATAAATTAGAGTATAAATATAAAATAAAAAATATTGATCCAGTAGCTTTAACTTCTAATGATTTCTTGTCAGCTGAGGATGCGATAACCGCTGGTGAAGAGCTTGAGAAAACTGGAAAAGTACTTGATTTAGAATTTCATGATGAGATGGGCTCAACGTGGACCCTTAAGGAAATGAAAAAGTTATCGGAAGAAATTGAGGAGGAACCCCATGATGTTATTGTCTACTTTGACGGTGGTCATGACATAAACAGCAATCGGGCAGGTATTGGTGCGGTTATTTATTATAAACAAGGAAAAAAGAAATTCCGTCTTCGTGCAAATGAAGTAATTGATGAGATGGAGACAAACAATGAAGCGGAATATGCAGCTTTGTACTTTGCTCTTGATCTACTAGAAGAGCTTGGGGTAACTAAGCTTCCTTGTGATATTAAAGGAGATTCACAGGTGGTTCTGAAACAATTAGAAGGAGAATGGCCGTGTTACGAGGAAAATTTAAATCGCTGGCTTGATCGGATAGAAGAAAAAATAAAAAAACTAGGCTTACTGCCTCGTTATGAAGCGATCTCTAGAAAAGATAATAAAGAAAGTGATAAGTTGGCGACTCAAGCTTTAGAAGGTAAGTCTATTCATAGTAAAATGCAGGTGATTTAATAAAAGGTGGGGATTATGCTGAGTAGGCAACAAATATTACGAGAAGTAGAAGAATTAATGGGACGTTATTGTAAGGAATGTTTCCTACATAAGCATCACAAAGATGAAAAGGGGAGAAGATACGCACATCGATTTTGTATTACTGATTGTACAGTTGGGGAGAAAATAAAAGAGATGGGAAAAAGACTGACTTGATTAATAAATAAAGGCTGGCAAAAAGCCAGCCTACTAGTAGTATATTGGATTATAGCTTAACTACGTTAGAAGCTTGTGGTCCACGGTTTCCTTCAACGATTTCAAAAGAAACTTCTTGACCTTCTTCTAATGACTTAAAGCCTTCACCTTGGATTGCTGAGAAATGTACGAATACGTCGTCTCCACCTTCAACTTCGATGAATCCAAAGCCTTTTTCATTGTTAAACCATTTTACTTTACCATTTTGCATATAAACTTTTCCTCCTAAGCCTTTCAAGACACATAAGGTCCCCAAGTATATATTACCATCAAGCCGAACATATTTAACTAAATGTAACAAGTAAGGAAATATATTCTGATTAATGATGCTTCTAATATACACGAAATATATGTGAATAGTCAATAAATTATCGCTAGAATTTCACTCATTTTGAAAGACTTTCCACCTATGAAAATCACCTTTGAAATGGAAAAAATACCTATTCTACTAAAAAGGAATTTGATATGATTTAAATAGATTCATATCCTTAATAGAAGAAGAGGGATAGCAATGGAGAAAGAGCATTTAACTGTTCAAGAGATTGATGATATTCTTGAAAAATTAGGAAATGAGGCCAAGGACCAAATACGATATGGCTACTCAAATAAAGAGGCAATAAAATACATTACCGCAAAAATTAATCAAGCATCAAAGCAAGTGGAATTGATTTTTTCTAATTTAATGCTGGGTGAAGAATTAAATATAAATACGTTAGAGAAGGAAATCCTTCCTGTAATATCTCAAGCTTCAGAAATCCCTCATATTTATCACTTATTTTATGAATTAAACAAAACGGAAGAATATACATACACACATACCATTGGTGTAGGAATTATCTCCTTGATGATTGGTAAATGGTTAAAGCTCTCTGATGTTGAACTGAGAGAATTAGCAATCGGAGCGACATTGCATGATATAGGGAAGACAAGGATTAATCCTTTTATTTTAAATAAAAAAGGAAAGCTTACAAAGGAAGAATACGAGGAAGTGCAGCTTCATTCTAGTTATGGATATGAAATCCTTCGTAAGATTGATCAGTTAAGCGACCGTGTGGCTCTCGTTGCACTTCATCATCATGAACGGGAGGACGGCAGGGGATATCCTAAGGGGTTAGTAGGTAATCAAATTGATTTGTATTCCAAAATTGTCGCGATAGCTGATATGTTTCATGCGATGTTATCTAGACGTGCTTATCAAGAGCCTCTGCCTTATTATACGGCATTAAGACAGCTCCAAGATCATGCATTTGGAAAGTTAGATGCTAATATTACGCTTTTATTCCTGTATAAATTAATGGACAGTATTATCGGTCGATCGGTTATGCTGAGTGACGGAAGTATTGGGAAAATCATAATGGTTGATCGGTATGACCCTCTCCGGACTCTTGTGCAAGTAAATGATCAAATCATTGACCTCAAAATGAATCGTGAGTTAAATATTGAGAAAGTCGTAAACGATGAATAAGGTGTAAGCTCTAGCATATATTTTTATAAGGAAAATTTGAAATGATAAGGGTGAGGACATGTACCGATTTTCCATTGATAAAGAGGATTGGATTTTACGATTCTCTCCCAATATCCAAGTTCCGAAAGACGTTCAGTTAACAATAGTGAATTGGATTATTCAGCTAGGAAATCTTCTCCCATCTTATGCGCATGGCCAGTCCTTTCTTATTAAAAGTGAAGAAGAAGGTATCATTGTTTTTAATGTTGAGAAAGTACCTTCACTTATCCTTACCGTATCTAACATAATACCTAAAGAAAAATGTTTTCATCAAAAGGGAAAACTTATTAACCATTGGAAATGGTAAACGGCCTCATAGGGCCGTTTTTTTCATTTAATTAGATTACCTTATTTGATTGGTTATTTTGACTAAAAGTGAATTAATATTTAGTTAAACTGCCAATGACTTGATAGAATAATCAAACTATAATAAAAGGAAATGTGATGAAAGCTGACATGGAAAGGTACATTCTGAAGGAGGAAAGAGGAAGTGGATGACAAATGGAATGCGTTTATGAACGACCACCTAAATATCAAACAAACAGAGTTGGGACAATTAAAAGAGCTTTCCTTCGGTGTAAAGGATGTGTTTGAGATTAAGGATTATCGAAGTAGTGCGGGAAATCCTGATTGGTTTCAGTCTCATCAAGCTTCCAAGCGACACGCACCTGTTATTAATCAACTGTTAGAGCAAGGCGCCTGTCTTAGAGGTACGACCCATACCGATGAATTAATGTACAGTTTGAACGGCGAAAATTTTCATTATGGGACACCGGTAAATCCAAGATCGGCTGACCGTATACCTGGTGGATCTTCAAGCGGTTCAGCTGTGGCGGTTTCATCTGGGTTAGTGGATTTTGCGCTTGGGACTGATACGGGAGGTTCCATTCGTGTCCCTTCTTCTTATTGTGGGATATTTGGTTTCAGACCGACACATGGACTAGTTGATAGTAAGGGAGTGATCCCGCTTGCTAAAAGCTTTGATACGGTTGGCTGGATGACAAGAGATCCAAATTTATTGCTTGCAGTAGGTGAGGTTCTTATAAGTGAAGAGATGAATGATATGGAGGAGTTTTCCTCTTTGATTTTTGAAAATGAAGCATGGTCATATGTAGATAACCAAACAAAAGATAGTTATTTGCAAAATATTGAGGTGTTAAAAGAAAAATATAGTACTCAAAATGTGAACATCGCAAAGGAAGGACTTTCAAAGTGGGCAGAATTATTTAGGAATATCCAAGGCATTGAGATTTGGAATGAACATGGGGATTGGATAAACCGCGTGAAGCCTGCATTTGGTCCAGGGATTGCTGAACGCTTTCAATGGGCAAGTACGCTGAATAAAGAGTACTTAAGTGAATATGAAGAGGAAAGGGAGCTAATAAAGGATCAACTGTCTGCCTTGTTAAATAGTAATGGTCTATTAGTAATACCTACTACCCCAGGGGAAGCACCCATGCGAAATTTAACGGTTGAAGAAATGGAACAATACCGTTTGAAAACAATGAAGCTAACATGTATAGCGGGACTCTCGGGGTTTCCGCAAGTGACGATTCCTTTAATAAAAGAGAATGGAATTCCGATTGGATTATCTTTTATCGCCAATCATCATTCTGATTTGAAATTATTGCGTTGGGTACAACAATTAACAGATCTGTATGGAGGGGTTTTCTGATGTATCGATCTTTACATTCTTCCTATCGACCTACCACTATGGCACCGAATGGCATGATTACCACTCCTCACTATTTAGCCTCACAAGCAGGTATGAAAGTGCTGCAGGAGGGAGGAAACGCTATAGAAGCCGCCATTGCAGCTGCGTCCACCATTGGAGTTGTATATCCGCATATGAATGGCATAGGTGGTGATAATTTTTGGTTAATATACAATTCCCACAATAAGAAACTGAAAGCGTTAAATAGCAGTGGCCGTTCTGGTGAACTTGCTACGATTGATTTTTACAAGAAGCAAGGATTAGAAAGAATTCCACCAAGGGGGGCTCTAGCTGCGAATACGATTCCGGGTGCTATTGCGGGTTGGGAAAAGGCTTTTCGATATTCCGTCGAAAATATGAATGGAAGTTTTCAATGGAAAGAGTTGCTTCATTCTGCTATTCGCTATGCTAAAGACGGGTATCCGGTTACCCCTAGTCAGGAATATTGGACCCGCGTTAATCTTGATGAAACCGACAATCAGTTAAGACATTTACAGAAGTACTCTGAATTTAAAAAGATATTTACAAAGTCAAGTGGTCTTTCCTATTGCGCAGGAGATGTAATGAAGCAACCAGATTTAGCAACCACATTAGAGGGGATTGCTGAAGAAGGTAGCGAATTGTTTTATAAGGGGATGTTGGCTGAGAATATCACGAAAGACCTTAACGCTAATGGGGGAATATTAACTGCTGATGACTTTGCTTCTCATCATTCTGATTGGGTTAATCCTATTTCGGTAGATTATCGCGGACACACTGTGTATAATCTGCCACCTAATACACAAGGTTTTGCTTCGTTGTCTATATTAAATATACTAAACCATTTTGACGTACCATCTTTGACAGAGGGTTCATCCGATTATTATCACTTGCTAATTGAAGCTACTAAACTAGCTTTTGAGGATCGTGACCGTTATCTAACAGATCCTGACTTCTCCTATATCCCGCTAGAGGAGATTCTTTCCTCGAAACGAGGAGAAGAACTAGCTCGTAAAATTTCATTTAATAAATGTAATCAACTAGAAAAGAAGTTGGATCCAAAGGGAGATACAGTTTGGCTTGGTGTAGTTGACTGTTACGGAAATTCTGTTTCACTTATACAAAGCATTTATCATGAGTACGGTTCAGGTTTTATACCTAAAAATACAGGTATTGTCCTACAAAATCGAGGAAGCTTCTTTTCTCTGAATGAGAACAATGTCAATTGCCTTCAACCCAAAAAGAGAACCTATCATACTCTTAATCCTGCGATGCTGTTTAAAGGAGGGGATCCATACTTGGTGTATGGGACGATGGGAGGAGAAGGACAACCGCAAACGCAGGCTGCATTAGTCACAAGGATAATAGATTATCACTATCCCGTCCAAGCTGCCATTGAAGCTCCAAGATGGTTATACGGTCGTACGTGGGGAGCTGAATCCAACAGCGTAAAAGTAGAAGGGAGAATTTCTAGTGTTATCAGTAGTGAGCTAAAAGAAAAAGGGCATGAGATTGAGAGTGTATCAGAGTTTAGTGATATTATGGGTCATGCAGGTGCGATATTAATCAATCCGGATAGTAAGATAAAATATGGTGGTGCGGATCCGCGTGGAGATGGTGCGGCACTTGGTTACTAGCGGACGAATGTGCGCTTTGACTACAGAAAGTGGGTGTTTTTTTAGGTGAGACTACAATTGGATATTTTTGTCGCGTTTTTTAGGTCCGGAATGTTAGGGTTTGGTGGTGGTCCCTCTACGATCCCACTTGTACATAAAGAGGTGGTAGGGACATTTAAATGGATGAATGATCAGGAGTTTAGTGATGTATTGGCATTAGGAAATACTCTCCCGGGACCGATAGCGACGAAGATGGCTGGATATATTGGTTACCGAGTGGGAGGAATCAGAGGTATGCTCAATGCTGTAATTGCTACTGTTCTACCAACCATTCTTTTAATGTTACTTTTATTAACTTCATTTAATAAAGTTAAGGATCATCCTAGGGTTGAAGGAATGACTAATGGAGTCGTCCCAATTGTTGGAGTCATGATGGCCACACTAACTTGGGATTTTATCAAAAAAACAAAAAAAGGCTTTGGTTGGAAGAAGGGAGTCTTTCTATTATTAGGTAGCTTTATCGTGATGGAAATTCTAAATGTGCATCCAGGAATTGTTATTGGAGGGTTATTAGTTATAGCAGTTACCATATCTGATAAGAAGGAAAAAATAGATATACAAGTAAAAGGAAATAGTGAAAGCCTATGATCTATATACAAATTTTTATTGCATTTTTCATTCCTGGCATTATTGGATATGGAGGTGGACCGGCATCCATTCCCTTAATTGAACATGAAGTGGTTAGTCGTTATGGTTGGATGACGACAAGTGAATTTAGTGAAGTATTAGCGTTGGGAAATGCGTTACCGGGACCGATAGCTACAAAAATGGCTGGTTATATTGGCTATGAGGTAGGGGGAGTGCTTGGTGCGGTCACTGGTGTGCTCGCTACGATTACCCCTTCGTTATTCATCATGATTGTCCTACTAAAATTACTTTTCAAGTACAAAGATTCGCCGAAAGTGAAAAGATTATCAATGATTGTCCTGCCAGCAGTAGCTGTTTTGATGGCCAGTCTTACTTTTGATTTTTTCCAAACCTCCTATTTTTCAAATGGTTTATGGTCAACTTTTGTAATCGCTATTGTGAGTCTTTTGCTTATCGAAAGGTGGAAGGTGCACCCTGCCTTTGTAATAGTTGGAGGGTTAGTGGTCGGCGCGATTTTCCTAAGTTAATAGATAGAAACAAGTATCTAGGCCCAGTGAGTATTCACTGGGCTTTTTTATTGTCATTTAATCTCCCTTAGCTTTTAACTATGATTTAAAGCTTTGGTTAAAGTAACTAAAAAGAAATGATAAGTTTGTAAATGTTAGCTAATGTCAAATTAATCTGAAAATTATATAATGGTTTTACGTTACATTACATGTTATGTTTTATGACATCGTTAGTTTTAAATGGGATGCAGATGAGTGACTTATCAAAACTGTTAAATAGTGTTACATAATCAAATAAGTTAAGTTTTAGAAAGTAAAAGGAGGAGTTGTAATGGGGGCCATGCAAAAAGAGGTAGTATCTTTTAAAGGTGTGGATAAAATCTACAACACGGGTACGGTTGCGTTAAGTCAATTGGACTTGTCTATTCATGAGGGAGAGTTTATTAGTTTCCTAGGCCCTTCAGGTTGCGGGAAGTCAACCGCTTTAAGGATGGTTGCGGGTTTAGGTGAAGCGACAAAAGGTAAGGTAGAGGTGTTCGGGCAAAACCCGAAGGATCTTATTCGTAATTCAAATGATATTGCTTATGTATTTCAGGATTCAAATTTATTACCTTGGAGAACAGTCCTTGATAATGTGGTGCTCCCTCTAGAATTAAGAGGATCTAATAAAAATACAAGAAAAGAAATAGCTATGAGAGTTCTAGAAATGGTTGGTTTGAAGGACTATTTAAAGTCCTATCCAAGACAGCTTTCAGGTGGGATGAAAATGAGAGTTTCAATCGCGCGTGCTCTAGCTGCTAAACCGAAGTTGCTTTTAATGGATGAACCGTTTGCTGCGTTAGATGAAATGACAAGGCAATCACTGCAAATGGATTTATTAGACATTTGGAAAAAAGAACATACGACTATTTTATTTGTTACACACAATGTATACGAAGCTGTATATCTATCCTCTAAAATCGCAGTTATGTCAGCGCGTCCGGGAAGGTTGGCTTCCCTAATAGATGTTGATCTGCCTTATCCAAGAGACAGGGTAAATAGTGCGTTTACGGAGTATGTGGATTTAGCTTCTCAAAGTCTTGAGCATAGCTTGAATCGAAAGGAGTTGGTGTAAGAATGACCAGTCAAACAGCAACAACGAATCGTAGGAAATTGGTAGTTGAATCGAGCGTAACGGATAAAAAGAAGGCAAGGGGAAAGGTGAAGGGAACGATCATTGGGCCTATTATTGCTTTGGTAATCTTTCTGTCTTTATGGCAGTCAATTCCGGTGGTCTTTGATATAAAACCATTTATTCTTCCGAAACCGACAGATGTTTTACAAGCGGCAATTGATGACTGGCATCTTCTCTGGCCGGCTATTCAGATAACAGTTACAGAATCGATCATTGGGTTTGTCATTAGTGCGATCGTAGGAGTCGGGATCTCGATTTTGTTAGCGAGTTCTAGAATATTAGAGGTAAGTCTTTATCCATATGCGGTTATTTTACAGACGATTCCGGTTGTGGCGATTGCTCCAATTATTGTTATTTGGTTTGGATCTGGATTTAACTCGATCGTGATCATTTCGTTCTTAATTGGATTTTTCCCGGTTGTATCGAACACATTGATGGGTTTGAATTCAGTTGATAAAAATATGGGTGATTTATTTACACTATATAATGCTTCTAAATGGCAAACGATGTGGAAACTTCGGATTCCGGCTGCTATGCCATATATGATGTCTGGGTTGAAAATTTCGTGTACGTTGGCGATTGTTGGTGCGATAACAGGGGAGTTTATCGCTGGAATTGGTGGAGGTAGAGGGGGTTTAGGCTATGCCATCACGGTAGCTGCTGTGCAATTAAAAACACCTTATTTATTTGCATGTGCCATTACTGGTGCAATATTTGGAATTGGTTTTTACCTTCTAGTAAGCTCGGCTTCGAGGTTCATGCTTAAATCGTGGCACGAGTCAGCGATGAAGGTTGAAAAATAAAGAAAAAGAGAAAAGGGGAGAAGTCGAATGGAAGTGTTAATGAGAGTGAAGTATCTTTTAGTAGGGATGGTCATGTTGTTAGTATTAGCTGCTTGTGGAAACGCGGAGTCAAGCGGCTCTACAACTGAGGGGAGTGAGTCTACTGAAGAGGAAGTGAAGGATGTTAAGGTGGTGCTCAACTGGTTTGCAAAAGCTCAGCACGGTGGAGTGTACGCAGCTCGTGAGAATGGCTTGTTTGAAGAGAATGGACTAAATGTGACCATTGAGCCGGGAGGACCTCAGGTATCTTCTATTAATATGGTCGCTTCAGGAAAAGCTGAATTTGGTTTAGCTCATGCAGATCAAATAGTAAATGCAAGAAATGAGGGTATTGAACTAGTTGCTGTAGCATCTGCTATGCAAGGTAGCCCGCAAGCATTTATGTTTCACAAAGGAAAGGGAATTGAAGATTTTGATGAATTAAATGGTAGAAAGGTTTTTGTGCAGCCTGGGATTGTTTACTGGGAGTATTTAAAGACACAGTACGACTTGAGTAATGTGGAAGAATTAGCACATACAGGTCAACATGGTAATTTTATAGCTGACGAGAATTCTGTAACTCAAGCATTTGTGACGTCTGAACCATATTTTATGGAATTAGATGGTGTAGAAGTAGAAACGAAGCTAATTTCTGATGCTGGTTATGACCCTTACAATATTGTGTTATATGTAACGAAGGATTACTTAGAGGAAAATAAAGAAACGGTAAAAGCATTTACAACTGCGTTTGTTGAGGGGTGGAATCTTTATAAAGATTCATATGAGGATATTAACAAAGTCATTCAGGAAGATAATCCAGATATTGAATTGGAATCATTAAAGTTTGAAGCAGAGGCTCAAAGCGAGTTTGTTTATGGCGGGGATGCGGCAGAACATGGAGTAGGTTATATGACAGAAGAGCGTTGGGCAACTTTGATTGGCCAATTAAATAAATTAAAGATTTTGGAAGAGCCATTTGATGCAAATGAAATTTTTACAACTGAGTTTTTGACTGAGTAAAAAAATATAAGGGAGAGGGTATATTTGACACTTGTTGTAGAAGGTAGATTACAAGATAAAGTGTTGGAAAATGAATGGCATCCGGTCTATATTTCTAGCGATTTAACCGATAAGCCAGTTGGTGTCATGGTCATGGGAGAAAGAGTGTCAATCTATCGGTCCAAGAAAGGTGTACACGCCTTTAGGGATCTGTGTATTCATAGAGGGGCGATGCTTTCTGAGGGGTATGTTGTCGATGATTGCCTTGTTTGCCCTTATCACGGTTGGAAATATGATGACGCAGGAAAATGCGTAAGTATTCCTGCGCAAAGTAAGGATATGAAGATACCGGAAAGAGCTAAAGCGGAAGTGTATCATTGCCAAGAGAAATATGGGATTATTTGGGTTTGTTTAGGTGAACCTACAATGGAATTACCGTACTTAGAAGAATTTGAAGACCCTTCGCGTAAGCCGTTAGTTTGTGGTCCTTATGATGTAAAAGCAGCTGGGACGCGAGTGGTTGAAAACTTTACTGATTTTGCTCATTTGATGTATGTTCATGGTGGATTATTGGGACACCCTGATTATGCGGAGTTACCTGATTTTACGATCACAAAAGAAAAAGATCGAATTTTCACTTCTGAAGTACCTATATTTCAGCCGGTAGCGCATTCTGGATCTGAGGCTCGAGAAGGAACAACTTACGTGTATGTAAAAGAAGTGTTTCGACCTATGTCTGCTCGGTTATCCAAACGAGATGCTGGAACGGGACAAACTCTTTGGATTTTGCTTACGGTACTACCGTTAAGTGAAAAAGAATGCAAGGTATATATGGTGGTATCCAGAAATTACGGTTTTGAAGTGTCAGATGATGACTTTATAAAATTCCAGGACACTGTATTTCAACAGGATGCTTGGATCATCGAAACACAAAAACCAGAATTACTACCGTTAGATCTACAAGCAGAACTGAACCACAAAGTTGACATCCTATCCGTAGCATACCGGAGATGGTTGAAGGAACTAGGAGTTACAATAGGTACGGTATAAAGTAAATAAAAATACAAATCCCTGAGTAGTGAACCTACTCGGGGATATTTATTTGTGAAAGTAATAAGAAAATCACCTACTATAATAGTAGGTGATTAGTGGTGTTTAACTTCCTCTATAAACTTGGTACCCCCACGGAGAGACTAGAAGTGGAACATGATAATGTACTGTTGTGTCTACGATATTAAAACGAACAGGTATCTTATCTAAGAATGGTGGATCAGGTAAATCGATGTTCTTGCTGCGAAAATAGCTACCGATGTGAAAAACTAACTCATAACAACCAGTTTTTAATTCTTTCTCAGATACGAAGGGAGAATCAAGTCTCCCGTCATCATTTGTTACAGCGGCTTTTAGAGGGGTCCATTCTGTTGAGTTTTCTTCTTGGAAATATAGTTCAATGGTTACGTTACTGGCTGGTAAGCCGTGAGATAAATCTAAAATATGTGTAGTTAGACCTGTCATTGTTTCTCCCTTTCTGTTTCTATGTGTTTTTTTGTTGCCACTAATTCTCTTTCTTTGTCCCATTCTCCTGTAAATTCTACTTCTGAATAGCTAAAGAAATTTGTAAGTACTTCATCCTGATTATCTAAAAAAAGTTGGTCGGCTACAGCTGAAACGAGTTTGGGGATACCGAATTTCATTCCAGAAAGTGCGGAGGCGGAAATTCCGCAACTAATTAATGCAGAATAATTAAAAGCAAATATTCCGTGTAATAATTTTTTTCCAATTACATCACGGCTTAAGAATGCGAAACCAGGACTTAAATAAGGATGAGCGTCGAGTATCGGGTTTGCTTCCTCCTTTGCAGGTTGATAGCGATCTTCCCATCTGGCAATATGCTTTTCAACAAGTTTTAATTCTGGACGAAAAGCTGGATCGGTTAGTAATCCAGTGCTGATAATTAAAAAATCAAAATGGAATGTTCCTTTTGGTGTAGTGATTTTCGCTCCGTCGTTGCTTGGCTCGACATGAAGCCATGGAGAACCGAGGTGAAGATTAAAGCCAGGACAGGCTGATGCGCGAGCGAATGTATCGTTCGTCGGTGGTTGGTTGTGTTTAAAAAAGTGGGAAATGATTTTATATTTATTTGAATCTGTTAAAGAGTGGAAGCGTTCAATCATACCTGATGTTTCCATTTGTCGAATCGGGTTAATTCTTGGAAGTTCCTTTCTCCGAACGAATACATGCGCTTCGGCTACGCCTTCTGTAAGGGCAAAATTAGCATTATCAAAGGCTGAGGCTCCGCCGCCTAAAATGGCAATTTTCTTCCCTTTTAAATAATTGAAGTCGATGGGTTCTGATGTATGCGCGTAAAGTTGTTTAGGTAAATTTTCGGAAATCATAGTTGGAACATGCCACTCACCACCGCCTTGTATCCCTGTTGCGAGTATGACTTTTCGAGTTAATATTTTGTTCGTTGATGCACCTTTTCCTTCGATATGAAGCTGGTGTATTCCTTCTTGTAAAGGGTCGATTAATGTAAGTTTGACTTCGTTAATGACAGGAAGTTGGAGTACTTGGCGGTACCATCGTAAATATTTCATCCAATCTCCTCTGGGAATTTTATCAATATTGTCCCAGCTTTTTGGTCCGAATTGTGCTTCCCACCAAGAGCGAAATGTGAGGGAGGGGATGCCTAGGTCAACAGAAGTTAATTGCTTAGGTGTTCTTAATGTTACCATACGAGCGTACGTTTCCCATGGGCCTTCGAAGCCTTCGGGATTTTCGTCTAAAACAAGAATATTAGATATCCGTTCTTTTAATAATGCAAAGGCGGCCCCTAAACCGCTTTGGCCACCACCCACAATGACGACATCGTAAACGTGTCCATCGGGATGAGTGAGAGGGCGGACCCAGTTAGTTCCACCGAAATTGAGATAAGAGAGATCTTTTTTTACCTGAAGATTTAAAGCTTCTAAACTCATAAAATATCATCCTTTCATTTAATAATCTCTTCTAAGCGAAGAAGGGCAATTTTGTATATTTCAGACAAAGCTGTTTCAAACTCAATTTCTATACTAGAAGTAAGTCGTGTTTGCATTGCTTCGTATATTTCATACTTGTTCCTTCCACGTACGGCTAAAATAAATGGAAAGCCAAACTTCTCCATATACTCTTGATTGGTTTTAATGAATTGCTCGTACTCATCGTTGGTGAGATTTTGTAGCCCAGCACCTTTTTGTTCTTCGATGGAATGATTGGTCATTGAAATCCGTTCCCCTAAATTAGGATGAGCTTTGATTAGATTTAATTGCTGCTCTCTGGAAGCGTGTTTGACTACCTCCACCATACTTTGGTGTAAATGATGTAAGGAAGAAAAAGGTTTTCGGCTGAAAGTCATTTGAGCAATCCATGGAGAATGTTCGAAAATTCCATTCGTTATGTTCATAAATTCCTCAAGGTTTGTATCGTTTATTTGGCTAATAGTGTGCATTAGGTTCTCTTCCTTTCTTAATATGTTTTTTATTATTCGTGTCATTTAATATAACATGATATGTTATGAATAGTTACATCATAATCAATATTTTGCTAACTGTCATTGTTTAAAATAACTAAAAATTCAGTTTTACTCTATTCATTTTATATAAAGACAAAAAAACTCAAGCCTATGCTTGAGTTTTTTGTAGAATTTTAGTTTTGTAACAAGGCTCTAATCCGTAAAGCTAGCCTTATTTGTAAGGTTGTTTCAGAATCTTTTAAGCTTTTTCCTAGAATTTCTTCGCATTTTTCAATACGGTAAACCACCGTATTTCTATGGATAAATAATCTTTTCGCGGTTTCAGAAATTTGGCAGTGTGTCTCTAAGTATACAGACAATGTATCTAGTAAAGTTTGTTCTTCTTCTATTTTAATATCTGTAAATCTACTCAAAGCGAAAGAATAAAAGTTTTTTAAATCTTCTTGTGGAACCATGCGTAACAATTCAGTGATGTCTTTTGCTTGAAACGTTTGGATATAACCAACCTGTTTTGAAAATTTTCCTTGTGATAGGGCATCTAAAGCATCTTTGTAGGCATTTTTAACATCCATAAATATGTGGCACAAATTGCTGATTCCGAATGAGATGGTGTTTTTATAGTACTTGAATACTCGTTCCTGAAGTTGAACCAAAATAGACTCGCAGTACATACTAGGTTGTAATATGTCTTCTTCCGATTCAAATAGGAGAATACAAGACTCGCCTTTTGTAAAAAAATGAATTTGAGGGTTCATTGAAGTGACTTCGCCTTCTATAAAATCATATATCACGTCTGCCTTTTCGTGACGCTCGGCATAAGAAGGCTGAAATTTATCTCCGTCGATTTTACCAACTACACAAATATACTTTTGATCATTTTTTAATGAGAATTCAGTCGCTCGTCCAATGATTTCTTCTTGAGATGAAAAGGTACCGTCGATAAAGTGAAGGAAAAAATCGTTACGAATGCTTCGATCTTGTTGTCTGAGGGCACTTTCTTTCATAAGAGAAAATGAAATCACATTTGTTGCTTGTTCGATTGTTAATGAAGTTAACTGATCTGTTTTTTTAATCTCTCCGTTAATCATCAGAAACCCTTTTTTTCTTTCGCTAATATGTATGGGAAATAAGGTATACGTCTCTCTTGTGTCAGAAACTGAAAAAGAAATCTGTGATGTTGGTGACTTGGGAACCGTTATCTCGTCTGAAAATATAGGGAATGTGCCTTCTGTTGCTTGTTGGAAAATAGGCTTAAGATGCTGATCAATTAATCGGACAGGTCGCTGAATCATCCGTGATAAATCTTGTAGTAAAAGACCAATTCCTTTGCCCTCCATAATTATTTTTGTGAACTGCTTATGTGTTTCGAGCGCAAATGTTAATTCTGATGAGCGTTGATCGAGAATGGCGCGTAAAGAATGGTTCACGATTTCGCCTAAAGATAAATGTAAAGGAAGTTCAATCACAGGTAATGAAAGTTCGTTTGCTAGTTCAATTACTTCATCTGGAATTTTATCTAAGAAACGTTTGGTTTTTATTCCTAATCCGGCACAGCCTTGTGTAGCCATGGCTTCGACTAATTTAGTAAGCATCTGAGGGTGATCCTTAAAATGGTAGGCGGTCGTGACAAGAAATTCATTTTTGTTTAAATAGTGGATGATATCGGGAGCATCCATCATATTAACAGACTTTACTTCGCGTTCAATTCCTGATTGTCCGGCAATCATATTCATTCCTTTTAAATTCGGCACGGTTAAGAGTTGATTTACTTTCAATAGAAACATTCCTTCCGTTTAGTATGCGGAAAATTTAGTATTTTTTTAATATTATCATGATTTGGTTATTTTGCATAAAAAACTATCGAATATTTTACATATACGCTAATGAAGTTCATAAGGAAAATAGGTAAACTAATAATATAACGTGGTGATGTTAAGAAAAATTACATGGTTTTATTTGTAGGGAGTGAAGGGGATGGCCATTCAAGTTAATAAACAATTAATCGAAGAGGGACAAGTGGGAGCAGTGATTGAATGGCTTGCTTCTATTGGAGAAACAGAAAGTGGGGGTGTAACAAGACTTCTGTATTCACCAACCTGGCTAGAGGCACAGGTAGCATTAAAAAATATGATGGATCAAACGAAGTTATATACGTATTTTGATAGCGTGGGAAATTTATTTGGTAGACTACCAGGTAAAGATGGAAATGAAAAATCGATTCTGACAGGCTCTCATATTGATACGGTAGTGGACGGTGGAAAGTACGATGGTTCATACGGTATTATTGCAAGCTTATTAGCTACGGTAAGGCTGTTTCACAGATATGGATACCCAAGAAAAACGATAGAAGTGGTTTCTTTATGTGAAGAAGAGGGAAGTCGCTTTCCATTAACCTTTTGGGGGTCAAGGAATATCAGTGGTGCATATAACCTTTCTAGAGTGGAGAATGTCACGGATGGAGAGGGTATTTCGTTTTTAGAAGCAATGAAGCAAGCGGGCTTTGATCCAAAGTCATACGCATCACCGGTTCGAACAGATATAGAGAGATTTGTAGAAATTCATATAGAGCAAGGAATGATTCTTGAACGAAATCAAAACCAAATCGGTATTGTTACACATATAGTAGGTCAGCGTCGTTATACCATTCGTATTAAGGGTGAAAGTAATCATGCCGGAACAACTCCTATGCAGTTTCGAAAAGATGCAGTAAGCACTGCTTCACATCTAATTTCTTTTTTAACAGAAAAAGCAAAGCATACAGATCCTATGTTAGTTGCTACGGTTGGTAGATTAAACGTAAAGCCGAATGTACCCAATGTAGTAGCTGGCGAGGTAGAATTTAGTTTAGATATTCGGCATCATCAGGAAGAAATTATTGAGCAATATTGTCAAAAAATTTTTACAGAGTTTAAGCGTATCTCTGATGTTTTAAATATAGAAGTTGACATAGCGCAATGGATGGACGTGAAGCCTGTGAAAATGGATGAAGAAATGTGCGAGTGGGCAAGTGAGATTGCAGAAAGAAAACGATACCGTTATCAAAAAATGATCAGCGGGGCTGGGCATGACGCACAAGTTTTTGGTGGAACTTGTCCGACTTCCTTATTGTTTGTACCTAGCCGTGCTGGAATTAGTCATTCACCACAGGAATTTACGAATTTGGAAGATTTGGAGACAGGTATTGAGTTATTAACAGATGTTTTATATAAATTAGCTTATTAAAGGAGTGAATCATGTTGGCTTTTTCACCGTTGCATACACCAATGCGTACAATTATGACGCCAGGACCTGTTGAAGTCGATCCTCGTGTCTTACGTGCGATGAGTACACCTATTTTAGGACAGTTTGATCCCGCTTTTACAGCTATTATGAATGAAGTCATGGAAATGCTTCGTCAAGTTTTTCAAACAAAGAACACATGGGCTTTTCCAATTGATGGTACCTCGAGATCGGGAAATGAGGCCATTCTTTGTAGCATCATCGAACCTGGAGATCGGGTCTTAGTTCCGATATACGGGAGGTTCGGACATTTATTAGTAGAAATTTGTGAACGGTACGGAGCAGATGTGTACACGGTAGAGTGTCCATGGGGTGAAGTATTTGATCCTAAAGTGGTCATTGAAGAGATTGAAAAGGTGTCACCTAAAATTGTAGCTATTGTTCATGGGGAAACATCAACCGGTAGATTGCAACCGCTTGAAGAGATTGGAAGGGCATGTCGAGAAAGAGATGTGCTGCTCGTGGTGGATGCTGTTGCATCTATCGGAGGGGTTGAGGTAAAAACCGATGAATGGTGCATAGATGGAATTATTGGTGGTACGCAAAAATGTTTATCTGTTCCATCTGGGATGGCTCCTATTACGTATAACGAACGTATTGAAAACATTTTATACGCTCGGAAAAAGGTGGAGCGAGGAATTGCTACTGAGCAGGATTTGAATTATAAGAGAAGTAAGAATTCCATTGCAAGTAATTATTTTGACTTAAGTATGCTCCAGGATTATTGGGGTCCGCGAAGACTCAATCATCATACGGAGGCAACCTCAATGATCTATGCTTTGCATGAAGGTTTAAGGCTTGTTTTATTAGAAGGACTAGAGAATCGCTTTACTCGGCATCAGTACCATGAAAGGGCGTTAATAGCGGGGATAGAAGCGATGGGATTAAAGCTCTTCGGTGATTCAGGGAATAAGCTGCCATGTGTTACCTGTATAGAGATTCCAAAGGGAATAGACGGGGAATCGGTTAGGAAAATGTTACTTGAAGCATTTAGTATTGAAATTGCTTCCTCTTTTGGTCCTCTTCATGGGAAAATTTGGAGGATTGGTACGATGGGATATAGCTGTCGAAAAGAAAATGTTCTTGCTGTACTTGGCGCATTGGAAGCCGTATTAATTCGACATGGAGTGAATGTTCATCGGGGAGATGCTTTGCAGGCGAGCTTAGATGTTTATATGAGTGAGAATCAAAGTTTGCTAAAGTTATAGTAGAGGTGAGGATGGTATGGCTAAATATGATCTTTTAATTCGTAATGGTTTGGTCGTATTTTCAGATGAAGTGACTCAAACAGATATAGCCGTAAAAGATGGTGTCATTGTAAAACTGGAGGTCGGAATGGTCGCAACTGCACTAGAGGAGCGGGATGCAACTGGTATGTATATTTTTCCTGGTGTGATTGATGTACATGTTCATTTTAGTGACCCTGGAAGGGAACAGTGGGAAGGGTTTGAGACAGGCTCGAAAATGATGGCTGCCGGAGGTTGCACCACCTTTTTTGACATGCCTTTAAATGGAATACCTTCAACTATTAATTACAGAGCGTTACTTGAAAAGGCGGAAATTGGACAAAAAAAATCTGTTGTTGATTTTGCGTTATGGGGCGGGCTGGTCCCTAATCATGAAAAAGAGATAAAAGGACTAGCGGAAAATGGAGCAATAGGCTTTAAAGCCTTTCTATCAGAAACGGGCAATGATGAATTTGAGAGGGCAGATGATTATACATTATTAAATGGGATGAAGGAAATTTCTTCACTAGGTAAGATTTTGGCGTTACATGCTGAAAGTGCTCCGATTACCAACTGGCTGCAGAAGGAAAAACAGAAAAAAGGTTTGGTAAGCCCAGACGATTACCTGGAATCCCGTCCAACCATCGCAGAAGCAGAGGCAGTTGAAAGGGCCATATCCTTTGCAAAGCTGACTGGATGCGCCTTGCATTTTGTTCATATTAGTAGTGAAGCTGCAATTGTAAAGATTGAAGCAGCTAAGCTAGATGGGATGGATGTAACGGTTGAAACCTGTCCTCATTATTTATTATTTTCTCATCAGGATCTTGTGGAAAAGGGACCCGTTGCTAAATGTGCTCCGCCATTAAGGGAGAAAAAAGAACAAGAAAGACTCCTTCAATTATTAATAGATGGAAAGTTTGATATGATATCTTCTGACCATTCTCCTTGTCCTTTTTCAATGAAAGACCCTTCTGTTTACAATTTGTTTGAAGCATGGGGAGGCATTAGCGGTGGGCAATTTACGTTATTATCGATGATTGAGTTAGCAGTCAACCATAATATTCCTTTTACAAGGGTGGCAGAATGGACATCAGAAGCACCTGCTAAACGATTTCACCTTCATTCAAAAGGTAGTATCCAAGTAGGAATGGATGCGGACTTTGCGATCGTATCAATGAATTATTTTAAAGTAACAGAGAATAATTTCTTCGCCAAGCATAAACAGAGTCTTTACTTAGGTCATACCTTTCCATGTCAAGTAACAGCAACATACAATAGAGGGAAGTTAATTTTTGATAATGGGGATTTTATTGAGTCTGGTAGCTTCGGAAAGTGGCTGCATGAAAGTGATATTAGTTAGTAAAGTTATTTTACAAAAAAGCAAAGGAAAAGTTCCTTTGCTTTTTTTGTTCAACAAATCTTAAACCTTACCATCTAAAATTGTGGTAAAATAGTATACTGTTCTAGTTTTAGAAAAGTGAAGTCACATATGTATTAGGTTGATTTCTTCTTAATTAAGTAGGTGAAATAATGAGTAGAGTGATTATCGCTGAAAAGCCATCTGTTGCTAAAAATATTGCAGATGCATTAAAAATTAAAGGCAGACAAGATGGATATTACGAAGGTAATGGATATATTATTACATGGGCGTTTGGACATCTTTTACAGCTTTACGATGCAAAAGATTATGATGAGAAAATGGCTAGATGGAATATGGAAAACTTCCCTTTTATTCCTCCTAACTTTCGGTACAAAGTAAAAAGTGACCCAAGGAATAAAGAGAAAGAAGATTTGGGTGCAAGAAAGCAACTAAAAATTATCTACAATTTAATCAAACGAAATGATGTGGAAATGGTCATATCTGCTTGCGACTATGACCGAGAAGGTCAAATTATCGGGGATACGATCATTTATAACCTTAAAACACAAAAGCAAGTGTACAGATTGTTACTTAATGAATGGACACCCGATGAGGTGTTAAAAGGGCTTCAACAAATGAAGCCTAATGTAGAGATGAGGCCTCTTCAAGATGCTGGAATCGGTCGTCAATGGGCTGATTGGGTGATCGGGATTAATTTGACTTCCGTTGCGACATTAAAGTACCAAAAGGGGAAGGGAAAGGCACTTAATATAGGTAGAGTTCTTTTGCCAACCTTAAAAATTATTTATGATCGTGATCGAGCAATAGAAAATTTTAAACCGGAAGAATTCTTCAAATTGGCTGCTACCTTCAAAACGCAAGATGGTGAAGAGTATGAAGGTAGTTATGTTGAAAGCGAAGAAGATAAGTTTTCTAATAAAGAGGACTTAGATAAAATTCAGCAAGCTTTGAAGGGTCAGTCAGCAACAATTGCAGATAAACAAGTGGAACGGAAGAGAGAGTATCCTCCCTATTTATTCAATCTGTCTAATTTACAGGGGTTTATTACAAGTAAATTTAAAGGCTGGACATCAGATAAGGTCTTAAAAGTAGCCCAATCCTTGTATGAGAAGAAGTATATTACGTACCCTAGAACTGCTAGTGTCGTATTAGAGGAAAGTCTTGTTGGAAAAACAGCAAAGGTTTTAGAAAATATAACTAAAGGGCTCCCCTTTGAGAATGAAGTTAAGTTTTCGAAGCTAAAGAGAGTGTTCGATAATTCAAAGGTTGAAAGCCATAGCGCGATTATTCCAACCTATTTACTACCTAAATCGCTAACAAAAGATGAAGAAATTGTGTACCATGCTATAAAAAACCGTCTAATTATGCAATTTATGCCGGTTGCTGAACATGAAGAAACCAAGATCATGACAAAAATGAATACCCCTGACATCAATGGTGTATTTGTATCAAAAGGACGGGTACAGCTTGTTGAAGGGTGGAGAAAGGTGGAAAAAATTGAATCGAAAGATAATATTTTACCACTTGTAAAAGTTAATGATCTGGTTGAGATGGTTGATCACAAGCTTACTTCACATGCTACGAAACCACCAAAGCACCATACCGAAAAGACGTTGCTTAAAGTAATGGAGACTTGTGGAAAAGGACAGGGCGATGAAGAAAGTGAAGAAATGATGGCTGCTATCTTAAGTGGTTATAGCATTGGTACTCCAGCTACAAGGGCAGAAACTATTAAGAAATTAAAGGATATCGGATACATTGAGACCCAAAATAAGAGTTTGATTTGTTCCGAACTTGGTAAAAATTTGGTTGAGACTTTCCCTGTGAAAGAATTATTTGACTTAGAATTTACCGGCCGTCTAGAAAAAACATTATCAGATATAGAAAAACAAAAGTTTACGAAAGAAAGCTTCTTGAATTTAATATTTGAGTTCACAACAAATGCTGTAAACACCATTAAAAATGAAAAAGCTATTATTATTAATGAAGTGACTTATGAAAAGAAATCAATTGACGCATTAGGAAAATGCCCCGCCTGTAATCAAGGAAGTATTATAGAGGGGCAAAAAGGTTTTGGCTGTAACAACTGGAAAAATGGCTGTAAATTTGTTATTTGGAAAAATGATAAATTTTTGGCTGCCTTAAAGAAAAAGCCATCAAAAACTATGGTGAAAATGCTCTTGAAGAATGGGACAGCCACCGTAAAGGGTCTAACGAGTAAAAAAGGAAATAAATTTGATGCAAATATGCGCTATGAAAAAAATCCTGACAATGAGTACTATAGCTGGAAGATGGAATTTTTGAAGTGAGAGTGGTTGATTGGAGGGGAATTCCCTTGTCTCCATTTTTTAACTATAGTAAACTTTTAATATTGATGATGCACGCGGGAGGGTCAATGGATGCCAACACCGAGTATGGAAGATTATATTGAACAGATATACAATTTAATTGAAGAAAAAGGCTATGCACGAGTTTCGGACATTGCGGAAGGTTTATCTGTTCATCCCTCTTCGGTTACGAAAATGGTTCAAAAGCTAGATCGAGATGAGTATTTAGTGTACGAAAAATATAGAGGGCTTGTACTAACTCCAAAGGGTAAAAAAATTGGTAAAAGACTCGTTTATCGTCATGAGCTACTTGAACAGCTTCTTCGAACAATTGGTGTAAAAGAAGAAAATATTTATGATGACGTGGAAGGAATTGAGCATCACTTAAGCTGGGATGCGATTGATCGGATAGGTGACCTCGTCCAATTTTTTGATGAGGACGAAAGTCGAATGGAAGCGTTAAGAGAAATTCAAAAGAAAAATGAAGAGAACTAAAAAGAGAGCGATATACCGCTCTCTTTTTTTATTCCCATATATACGGAGTTTGTTGGTATACAAAGTAGTTAAGCCAGTTTGAAAATAATAAATGTGCGTGGGAACGCCAACGATTTGCTGGAATTTGATTTGGGTCATTGTTAGGGAAATAATTTTCCGGAACATGGATATCTAATCCCTTTTTTTGATCTCTTAAGTACTCTTCAGATAGGGTTGTCGATTCATATTCTAAATGTCCCGTAATCATGATTTGTTTGCCCTCATTGGCACTAATGATAAACGGGCCTGCTTCCTCTGAACTCGATAACAATCTGAGCGAAGGGTGGTTCATGATTTCCTCGACTTCCACATCTGTGTATCTGGAGTGAGGTGCGAGATACTCATCATCAAATCCCCTTAATAATAAATCGACAGGAACATGCACGCGGTGAGTAAATATGCCGGAACATTTTCTTGATAGCTCATACTTTCCAATACCGAAATGGTGATACAATGCTGCTTGTGCCCCCCAACAAATATGTAAGGTTGAAGTGACATTCGTTTTTGACCAGTCCATGATCATTTTTAACTCTTCCCAATAATCAACTTCTTCAAAGGATAAGAGTTCTACTGGTGCTCCTGTGATAATAAGTCCATCATACTTGCGGTGCTTAATCTCAGAGAATGCCGTGTAAAATTGGTCAAGATGCAATTGGCTTGTATTTTTTGCTTGATGAGTAACGGTTTGTAAAAACGAAATATTAACTTGTAGAGGGGTGTTCCCTAGAAGTCTAAGTAACTGAGCCTCTGTTTTTTGCTTTTCTGGCATTAAATTTAGGATGAGAATATTTAACGGACGAATGTCCTGGTGGTTCGCTCTCTCGTCGTCCATAATAAAGATATTTTCAGATTCCAGTATTTCTCGAGCCGGTAAAAGCTTCGGAATTTTGATTGGCAATGAATTTCAACCCCTTTATTCAATATTCAGGCTATTTATATTATATACTGGATTTTTTTAGTATCAAGGATAATGATCAAAGAACTTAAAAAAAGAGTGGATACAGGAACATTTGCAAATGGTACAATATACATTGAAAAAATACAGGCATGGAGGTAACATCATTGAACATCAAGGTTAGCGTAAAAAGTGATATTGAAATTGCACAATCTGCAGAAATGAAACCAATCATTCAAATTGCTGAAAAAATAGGATTAACAGATGATGACCTCGAGTTATATGGAAAGTATAAGGCTAAACTTTCATCTGACACATTAAATAAAATCCAAGGAAATCCAAACGGCAAAATCATTCTTGTAACAGCAATTAATCCGACTCCCGCAGGAGAAGGGAAGTCTACTGTAACAGTTGGATTAGGAGATGCTTTTTCTCAACTTGGAAAAAAAGTAATGATTGCTATGAGGGAACCATCCTTAGGGCCAACGATGGGAGTTAAGGGTGGAGCCGCTGGTGGTGGATATTCTCAAGTACTGCCGATGGACGAAATAAATTTACATTTTACAGGCGACCTACACGCCATTACGACCGCAAACAATGCATTAGCCGCTCTAATTGACAATCATATCCAACAAGGAAACGAACTACAGATCGACCAACGTAGAATTGTTTGGAAGAGAGCACTCGATTTAAATGACCGTGCTTTAAGGAATGTAATTATTGGGTTAGGCGGACCGATGCAGGGTGTACCTCGTGAGGATGGATTTGATATTACAGTCGCATCCGAAATTATGGCTGTACTCTGCTTAGCGAAAGATCTAAAGGATTTAAAGCGAAGACTGTCTGAGATGGTAGTAGCTTACAATATGGAGAAACAGCCGGTAACTGTTTCACAACTTGGTGTAGAGGGTGCTCTCGCGCTCATATTAAAAGATGCGGTCAAACCAAATCTTGTACAAACGATTGAGCATACTCCAGCGCTCGTTCATGGTGGACCGTTTGCTAACATTGCCCATGGCTGTAACTCTGTCATTGCTACCACAGCCGCATCTAAGCTTGCTGATTTCGTTATTACAGAAGCTGGATTTGGTGCTGACTTAGGAGCAGAAAAGTTTTTACATATTAAAGCAAGAAACGGAGATGTATTACCGGAGGCGGTTGTTGTCGTAGCAACGATTAGAGCTCTGAAGATGCATGGCGGTGTTGGTAAGCAGGATCTAAATAATGAAAATGTTGAAGCGCTAATTGCTGGCTTTGCTAACTTGAAAAAACATGTACAAACGATCAGAAGTTTCGGATTACCTGTCGTTGTTGCTATAAATAAGTTTATATCAGATACCAATCTTGAAGTGGACACCTTATTGGAATTGTGTGAAAAGGAAGGTGTACAAGTTGCCTTAACCGAAGTATGGGAAAAGGGTGGAAAAGGTGGTATTGCTCTAGCAGAAAAACTGTTAAAAGCCATCGAAAGTCATAATGAAGAATATGCTCCTTTATATAATGTAAGTGACTCGATCGAAGAGAAGATCCGTTCAATTGTTCAAAAGGTGTATGGAGGAAAGGATGTCGAGTTCTCATCAAAGGCGAAAAAGCAAATGAAGGACTTTGAGCAATATGGATGGGACGGCCTTCCGATTTGTATGGCCAAAACACAATATTCCCTTTCAGATGACCCGAGTAAACTTGGTAGACCAACCGATTTTACCGTTTCGGTAAGAGAATTAAAACCTTCGATCGGTGCTGGTTTCCTTGTTGCTTTAACAGGGGACGTAATGACGATGCCAGGTTTACCGAAGCAACCAGCCGCGTTAAAAATGGATGTTGATGATAAAGGAAATGCAATAGGATTATTCTAATCGAATGATGATGGATGAGGTATTTTAATATGTTTGATCCAACGGCTTTTGATAATATTAAGGTGGTTTTGGAAGGTGCCCTTTATGACCTAGATTTAGAGGGTCAAATATGCATCGTTGATCGAAACGACATTGTAAATGTAGCAAAGCTTTCGCGACAATCAGAGATGACCATAAAGAAGAATAGGGATAGTAAGAGTAGCTGTACAGTCGTTTTACGTGCAGATATTTCGAATTTAGCTGCAGAGTTACACCCAAAGTTGCAATCAGAAAAGGATGCGGGCTGCCATTTTAAAATGGTTTTCTCTATCCTAGAGCAACGTTCTTTTGATATAAGAATTTTGGAGGTTCTCCAATCCATTTGGGGGAAGGATAGAGAGTATCATTGTAAGATCATCTCTGACCCGCTCCAAGATCAGTCTGGCAATAAAGTAGAGGTAGAAGTTAATTTTAAAAGACTCATTTATGAAGAGCAAATGGAAGATTTAACGGTGCTTGCAGATGTTATATTACAATCCTTAGATAAACTTGAACTAGATGTAAAACATTAGGAGGAGTTAAGGGATGACGGTGTATCAGTTTGAAGCGAAGAAAATTAATGGTCAAACGATTTCTCTTTCGGAATATAAGGGTGACGTTCTATTAATTGTAAACACAGCTAGTAATTGTGGGTTTACCTCTCAATACAAAGAACTTCAAGAGCTTTATGAACAATATAAAGAAAAAGGATTCACTGTGTTAGGTTTTCCATGTAATCAATTTATGAATCAAGAACCAGGTACCGAGTCCGATATCCAGTCATTTTGCGAAATGAATTTTGGAGTAACGTTTCCATTGTTTTCAAAGGTGGATGTAAATGGAAAAAATGCGCACCCACTTTTTCAATATTTAACGGAAGAGGCACCAGGAGTACTAGGGATGAAAGCTGTTAAATGGAATTTCACTAAGTTTTTAGTAAACCGTTCGGGTGAGGTAGTGGAAAGATATGCACCTAATACGAACCCAATAGAAATATCAGAAGATATTGAAAAGCTGATTTAATATAAAACCCTTGCAGTCGCAAGGGTTCTTAATTAGCTGTAATTTTCTGAATTATCTTTACATAGTTAATAATTATTAATACTATAAAATTAATAGGGGGGAATTAGAATGAAGAAAATTGCCTGGGTTACGGACAGTACCGCTTGCTTAGATGAAGAACTAACCAATCATCCAGATGTTTTCACCGTGCCAATGACGATCGTTTTAGACGAAAAGGAATATAAGGATGGAATCGATTTAACAGCAGAAGAACTCTATGCGAAATTGAAGCATCTTCAAGTTCCACCAAAAACGTCTCAACCATCTGTAGGTGAGTTTGTATCATTGTTTGAAAAGCTAGAAGGACAGTATGATCACGTGTTCTCCATTCTCGTATCAGCTAAATTAAGCGGTACGGTCTCTTCAAGTGTTCAGGCGGCCAGTATGGTGAATACACCGGTCACAACAATCGATTCAAAGATACTCTCTTATCCCCTTTCCCGGATGATTAAGAAAGGAATGGAATGGATTGAGGCTGGTAATTCCGTTGAAGAGGTTGAACAAAAGTTAAGTGAGCTTGCCAACACGAACGAGACATTTGTTTTAATCGGGAGTTTGGAACAATTACACAGAAGTGGGCGGATGAACGGATTATCCTTTTTCCTTGGCAGCATGCTAAATATTAAACCGATCATTTCCATTGAGGACGGCGTATTACAGGCAAAAGAGAAAATTAGAAGTGAAAGCAAAGGAATGGAGAAAATCATCTCTTATCTTCAAGCTTCCATTGAGGCTTATGCTATAAAAGAAGCCTATATTTTATACGGGCTTCATGATACGGAAGCGAGAAAATGGCATGATGAATTGTGTAAACGTTTCCCTGATGTTGCATTCGGTATTTATCCTTTAGGTGCAACGATCGGTGTCCACGCAGGAGAAAATACAATCGGAATTAGCTGGTTTAATAGACTGTAAAGGGAGTGCGTCCTTTGTGCACTTCCTTTTCTTTTTCGAAAAAAAGAAGTTCATGGTAGAATATGAGTGGAAAGAATGAGGTGGTGTAATGAAGCAAGTAATAACCAAGACAGAAGAGTTTGTCAAACGAGAAATGTACGCAGATTCAACTGGTCATGATTGGTTTCATATTGATAGAGTACGGAATATTGCTTTGCAAATTCATGAAAAGGAAAAGATGGGAGATCCTTTCATTATTGAGTTAGCTGCTCTACTTCATGATATTTCTGACGAAAAATTACATAGCTCGAAGGAAGAGGGAGAAAAGAAGCTTACTTCCTTTTTGAGTCAGTTACCATTAGATGAATTGAAGAAAAACCATATTAAAGAAATCATTGAAACCATTTCATTTAAAGGTGGAAATAATCGAAACATCACAACTGTTGAAGCAGCCATCGTCCAAGATGCTGATCGCTTAGATGCGATAGGAGCGATAGGGATAGCCAGGGCATTTGCTTATGGAGGAAAAAAAGGTCAGCCTATTTATGATCCGACCATTATTGTCCGAACAAGCATGACAAACGAAGAGTACCGGAAAGGAAATTCTTCCTCTATTAATCATTTTTATGAAAAGTTACTAAAGCTAAAAGAAAAAATGAATACAAAATCAGGAAGAGAAATAGCAGAAAGACGACATGCATATATGGAAGATTTCTTACATGAATTTTACAATGATTGGAATGGAAAACGTCAATGATTAGTATCGAAAACGTGACAAAAACATATGGAGAAAAGGAATTATTCAATGGAATTTCTTTTACAATAAGCGCGAAAGAAAGAGTTGGACTTATTGGAGTAAACGGGACAGGAAAGTCCTCATTATTGAAAATAGTAGCAGGCGTTGATTTTCCAGATTCAGGAGAAGTAATTGCTCCTAAAGATTATCGAATTGCTTATTCTGAGCAAAATCCGGATCTCAATCCAGAATTAACGGTCCTTGATCAGGTTTTTGCTGGTGAGGCACCTGTTTTAAAGCTTCTAAAAGAGTACGAAGAAACTCTTCTAGAGCTTAATAGAGTCCCGGATGATAGTGAAATTCAGGAAAAACTTTTTGACTTACAAAAGAAAATGGATGCTTTAGATGGATGGGATGCAAGTACGAACGCAAAAACGATTTTAAATAAGCTTGGAATTGAAGAGTATGAAAAAAAGATTGGAGAATTATCTGGTGGCCAGAAAAAGCGAGTGGCTCTTGCTCAAGTGTTAATTCAATCTCCAGATTTACTGATTCTAGATGAGCCTACCAATCACTTAGATTTCGAATCGGTGAAATGGCTTGAAGATTATTTAAGCCGTTATACAGGTGCCTTGTTGCTTGTAACGCATGATCGATATTTCCTAGACCGTGTAACGAACCGCGTGTTTGAACTAGAAGGTGGCAAACTATACAGCTACAAAGGAAATTATGCGGACTTTCTAGAAGCTAAGGCCATTCGTGAAGAAAATGAAGCAGCCACTCTTGAAAAACAAAAAAATCTATTCAGACGAGAGCTTGAGTGGATTAGACGAGGGGCAAAGGCACGAACAACAAAGCAGAAGGCAAGAATTCAACGTTTTGAAAAGCTGGATGAGAATTTAAGCTCCGTAAAAACTTCGGAAAAGCTAGATTTATCTTTATCAGGCAGCCGCTTAGGTAAGCAAGTATTCGAATTAAAAGATGCAACAAAAACGTATGATTCCAAAGTTATCCTTAAGTCTTACGATTTACTAGTGAAACCTCATGACAGAATCGGAATTATTGGGAAAAATGGTACAGGAAAATCAACCTTATTAAATATTCTAGCTGGTAAAATCCCTCTAGATTCAGGTGAACGAATCATCGGCCAAACAGTGAAGGTTGCTTTTTATACTCAAGAAAATGAAGACATGGACATTTCAAAACGGATGATTGAATACATCAAAGAAACGGCACAGGTGATTAATACTTCTGATGGAAAAACGATTTCAGCGACTCAAATGCTAGAAAGATTTCTTTTTCCATCATTCACTCACGGCACCCTAATCAGAAAGTTATCAGGGGGAGAAAGACGTCGCTTGTATTTATTAAAGCTGTTAATGACTGAACCGAATGTTTTGTTATTAGACGAACCAACGAATGATCTAGATACTCAAACACTGACTGTACTTGAGGACTATTTAGAAGAGTTTCCTGGAGTTGTCATTACGGTATCCCATGATCGCTATTTCTTAGATAAAGTGGCGGAACAATTGCTTGTGCTTGAAGGTAATGGAGTGATTGAATCTTATTATGGAAACTACAGTGAATTCCTTGAAAAGCAAGTAGAAAAGCCAGTGGTTCGAGCAAGTGCAGCAGAGAAACCTGTGGAAGAAGAAAAAGCAAAGAAGAAGCGTATGAGTTATAAGGAAAAGCTTGAATGGGAATCCATTGATTCTGATATTGAAAATGCGGAAAAAAGAATTGAAGAAATTGCTGTAGAGATGGGAAAAACAGGCAGTGATTTTGAAAAGGCTCAAGCTTTAATGGAAGAGGAAAATGCTTTAAACGAAAAACTTGAGTATTTGATTGAGCGTTGGAGCTATTTATCAGAAATTGCAGAGAATAGTTAAATAAAAGAACAAGGGAAGGATGAAGAGGTTTGAACATACGATCCATTGAACCAACTCCTAGTCCGAATACGATGAAGGTTATTTTAAATGAAGAGCTTCCAATGGGAAAAAGTAATAACTATAAGAAAGAGACTAGTGCCGGTGCTCCAAAGGTTATTCAGGATATTTTAACCATTGAAGGTGTAAAAGGTGTGTACCATGTAGCTGATTTTCTAGCGGTGGAAAGAAATGCGAAATACGATTGGAAAGAAATTTTACCGAAAGTAAGGCTAGCATTTGGCGAAGAAGCGGAAATAGTGGAACAAGAAGAAAAGATTAATGAGCACTACGGAGAAATACAGGTGCTTGTTCAGATGTATAAAGGAATTCCGATGCAAATTAAGCTAACAGATGGAACAGAAGAAAGACGATATGGATTACCCGAACAGTATAAAGAGGCTGTTTCCAAGGCGCAGGATCCAGAGGATAACGTTGTAATGGTTCGAAGGTGGAAAGAGTTTGGTGTTCGATACGGAGATTTCGATCAAATCGGCCAGGAAGTATTAGAAGAACTAATGGCTGCTTATACAACAGACCGTCTAGACGAACTTATTCAAGAGGCGACGAATAAGGGAACAGCCAAGCCTGTTAAACGCCAGAAGCAGAAGATTGATGTTCATTCATTAAATGATCCGGATTGGCGAAAAAGATATCAGCTTCTTGAACAAATGGACGATCCAGAAGTGGAAGATCTGCCAGTGTTAGAAAAAGCACTAAACGACGAAAAGGCCTCAATTCGGAGATTAGCTACTGTCTATTTAGGGATGATTGAAGACAAGAAAATATTACCGCTCCTCTATAAAGCATTAAAGGATAAAACAGTGACTGTCAGACGTACAGCTGGAGACTGCTTATCAGATTTAGGGTTTGAAGAAGCAATGGAAGAAATGATGAAGGCATTAAGTGATGAGAGTAAATTAGTGCGCTGGAGAGCGGCAATGTTTTTATATGAATTGGGAGATGACCGTGCACTTCCTGCCCTGAAGGCAGCAGAAGAAGATCCGGAATTTGAAGTAAGCTTACAAATTAAACTTGCTATTGAAAGAATTGAATTGGGTGAGGATGCAAAAGGATCAGTTTGGAAACAAATGACGGAAGCAAGAAAACAAAACTAAGAAAATTGCATCATTTGAAATAAATATAGTATGCTAACAATGGATATAGTTAGTAGGAGGGATTTTTTATGTCAATGGCATATGAGGAATATATGAGACAAATGGTAAAGCCAATGCGTGAAGAACTGGTTCATGCGGGCTTTGAAGAGTTACAAACAGAAGAAGAAGTAGAAAACTTTATGAATCAAAATGAAGACACTGCGTTAATCTTTGTTAACTCTGTATGTGGTTGTGCGGCAGGTTTAGCACGTCCAGCGGCAACTCAAGCAGTTGTTAGAACTGACAAAAAACCTGCCAAGCTTGTTACTGTTTTTGCTGGTCAAGATAAAGATGCAACGGCTAAAATGCGTGAGTATTTCGAAGGATTCCCACCGTCATCTCCTTCCATGGTACTTGTAAAAGGGAAGCAAGTGGTTCACTTTATCCATCGCCACGATATCGAAGACCACACAATGGAAGAAATCATGGAGAATCTCCAATCAGCATTTGAACAAAATTGTTAAAGAAAAAGGAATGTCAGCTGACATTCCTTTTTTTCTGAAAGGAAAGAATTGATATGTTTGTCACAACAGCAGGACGAACCAATCCAGACATGATTGAAGAAGCAAAACAGATAGCGTTGGACCTTGAATGTCCCTATCAGGAAAGAAGGAAAAAATCGGTTCAGACACTTCAATCTTTGTATAAGGAAGACTGTATTGTCGTTGGAAAGGAGAGACTGGAGTTATTTTTAATGGCCGGTGAAGAGCCGTTTTTCTTCCATCCAAATTCCTCTATGTTCAGAATTAAAAGACTGCTAAAAAACGAACATGATCCTTTTATTGATGCAACAGGTCTGGAGAAAGGAATGAGTCTTCTTGATTGTACATTAGGACTTGCCTCTGACAGTATTGTTGCAAGCTTTGTCGTTGGACCATCGGGAAAAGTGGTCGGGACAGAAGAAAATAAATACCTAGCATATCTTGTCGGTCGAGGATTAAACAACTGGCAGTCTGGTTTGGCAAAAATGGATGAGGCTATGCGAGCAATTTCAGTACAACATTCAAGTGCACTAACTTATTTAAAGAATATTCCTAGCAATGAGTTTGATTGTGTGTATATTGACCCAATGTTTGAAGAAACAATCTTAGAATCGGACGGAATTCGTGCATTAGCTGAGTTAGCGGCGTACACAGAAGTAAGGGAAGAGTTCATTTCGGAAGCAACAAGAGTGGCGAGGAAACGCCTCGTGCTAAAGGATCATTTTCGTAGCAAGCGCTTCGATCAATTTGGATTCTCTGTTATGAAAAGACCGTCTGCTAAATTCCATTTCGGGATTATTACAAAATGATGATATTTGTTATTTAATCTCCCACTTTCTACTGTAAAAAGAGTATAATATGAGAAAAGAGCCAGTATTTTCTAAATACTCTTAAAGGCTAGTAGAAAGGATTGGAGATCATGCCAAAATGGTTGCAAAAATCCTTCGTCGTGTTGGTTACAATTTTAACATTTGGTTTGGTAACACCATCCCAAACCTTTCTATATAATCAGGCTTCAGCGGATAAACCAACACGTGAAGATTCAGTTAAAGCGGAAACTACATACACTCAAATTGAAGAGATAACTGAAGAAGAGTTAGATAGTAGCGAACAGATCATACAAAGCTGGTTAAATGAAGCAGAAGAGTTATCATACCTAAAATTTGGAAGTAGAATCAAACCTGTTATAGAAGACGAATTCAAACAGATCATCCTCCCGAATATTCATAAAGCGATTGAAGAAGTAGCCGTACAGTACCCAGAAGAAAAACTAGCATACCTAGAATTAAGCGAAGTCGCAACTGGAGGCAACGCTGAAAAAATATTTCACCTGTATAGCAAAGAAAACAACAAAGACATCATCCGCTTCCACGTAAGAAAGGACCATCCACCCCAAAGTGGCTATTGGTTTAACTTTCACTACCACACAAGCGATGACAACTTCGAAGCCCACCACGAACTAGGATCAATCTATTGGGACACGAACACACCACCTAAGTGGATGAGCTAATACGAACCCCTTCTGACTAATGTCAGAGGGGGTATTGTTTTGAAAAAGTGCCTAAATTTGCACCTACAATCACTTGGAACCAAATCTTAACAACAACAAAAATTTTCACCTTCGTGCATTGACCTAACATCAAAATAATTATACCCTTGTAAAAGACTAGTATTTCGTAAAATTTGTGACAGTAGGTGGAAGAATGAAACAATATTTAGAGCTATGTAAGCATGTGTTAGAAAATGGCGTAAAAAAACAAGATCGTACAGGAACGGGCACAATAAGTACATTTGGTTATCAAATGCGTTTTGATTTACAAGAAGGTTTTCCTCTTGTGACAACAAAAAAATTACATTTGAAATCAATCATTCATGAATTACTTTGGTTCCTTCAAGGTGACACGAATATAAAGTATCTTCAAGATAACGGCGTTCGTATTTGGAATGAATGGGCAGATGAAGAAGGGAATTTAGGTCCAGTGTACGGACACCAGTGGAGATCGTGGACGACTTCGACAGGGGAAACAGTGGATCAAATTTCAGACCTAGTTAATCAAATTAAAACAAACCCTGAGTCAAGGCGTTTAATTGTAAATGCATGGAATGTTGGAGATATTGATAAAATGGCACTTCCTCCTTGTCACTGTCTGTTTCAATTTCATGTGGCAGATGGAAAGCTAAGCTGTCAATTATATCAACGTTCGGCTGATGTGTTTTTAGGTGTTCCTTTTAATATAGCGTCCTATGCGCTTTTAACGATGATGGTCGCACAGGTATGCGATCTTGAACTTGGTGAATTTATTCATACATTTGGGGATGCGCATATTTACTTAAATCATGTAGAGCAAGTGGAACTACAGCTTTCAAGACAGCCACATCCATTACCTACTTTGAAAATAAACCCAGAGAAAAAAGACTTGTTTGGTTTTACGTATGACGATTTTGAGTTGGTTAACTATGAGGCACATCCTCATATTAAAGGGGTTGTTAGTGTATGATTTCCCTTCTTTGGGCTATGGACGAGAATCGGGCGATAGGTCGTAACAATCAACTACCTTGGCATCTTCCTGAGGATTTAAAATATTTTAAGAGAGTTACGATGGGGAAGCCAATTGCGATGGGCCGGAAAACATATGATTCCATAGGAAGGCCACTACCTGGTCGAGAAAATATTGTTATTACACGTAGCCAAGGAATAACTATTGAAGGCTGTACAGTTATTCATGATGTAAAAGATTTATTAAAGCGTGATGATGAGGAGCTATTCGTGATTGGTGGCGCTGAAATTTTCAAAGAGATTATTCCTTTCGCAGATCGCCTTTATGTTACGGAAATTCGTGAAGAGTTCGAGGCAGATACGTTTTTCCCGGAATACAATTTATCCGACTGGGAGCTTATCGAATCCACTCCAGGTATGAAAGACGAAAAAAATCCATACAACTATGAATTTCTTGTGTACCAACGTAAGCAGTGAGTAATCACTGCTTATTTTTTATGTTTAAAACGAATACAATCAAGTATAATTAGTGTGGTTACATAATGGAGGGTGAACAAGATGATCAGGCTAATGGCTGTTTTTTTGTACATGAGTGGTTATTTGGTTTATAGCATACCTAAATTGCAAAGAATGAAAAAATTAGATAAACGTTTATCAGTGTCAGAGAGAGATCAGTTAATTCATACGATTCCAAACAAATGGTCGAAAACAATTATGAAGTTGACAGGTTCTAAGGTTAAGGTGGAGGGGATTGAGAATCTTCCTGAAGGTGCGGTTGTAATGATTAGCAATCACGAAGGAGATTTTGATATTCCTACATTACTGGCTAGTATTGAAAAGCCGTTTGGGTTTATATCAAAAGTAGAAGTGAAAAAAGTTCCGATCCTTTCAACATGGATGGAAATCATGAATTGTGTGTTTCTTGATCGAAGCGATCGTAGGAAATCTGTTCAATCGATACGGGAGGCTGTTAAGTTATTAAAAGAGGGTCACTCCATTGCTATTTTTCCTGAAGGAACTAGAAGTAAAGGTGGACCAATCGGTGAGTTTAAATCTGGTGGATTCCGACTTGCTAAGGATGCGAAGGTACCAATTGTGCCAATTAGTATTTCTGGTACATCTGACGTATTCGAAAAAAATGGCCGTTTAGTGAAACCAGCTTCCATCCAGGTGAAGATATTACCTTGTATTCCTTCTTCGATATTTGATCAAAAGGATATGAAGGAAGTTTCGGATTATGTACGAGAGGTAATTATTAATTCTCTAAAGGATGAAAAAATCGCATCATGACAAGCTAGGCTTAACGAGTCTAGCTTTTTTCCTTATTCTGAGAATATTCTGAACCAAGAATAACCTGTTTTATAAATTGAAAAATACAAATTTTTTGATAATACGCTTGAAATGATGGGTGAGAGTGGTATAATGTACTGATTATAACGGGAAAATGGAGGATGGATATGGAACAGAAAGTGATGAAAAAAAGATGGGTGCAGGTTGAAGATATTTTAATAGCGCACCACCAACTCAAAGACATCGTTGCCCATACACCGTTACAAAAAAACGAGCGTTTATCAGAAAAATATGATTGTAATGTGTATTTAAAAAGGGAAGATTTGCAGCACGTTCGCTCTTTTAAGTTAAGAGGTGCTTTTTATAAGATGAAAGCACTTGGTAAGGACAATCTGTCTAATGGGGTTGTTTGTGCAAGTGCAGGGAATCATGCTCAAGGTGTAGCATATGCTTGTCGTCATCTTGGTGTACAAGGGAAAATTTATATGCCAACGACAACACCGAAGCAAAAAGTTGGGCAAGTAGAGTTATTTGGTAGAGGATTTATCGAAATTATTCTTGTTGGGGATACGTTCGATGATTCTTATGCCAAAGCGGTTGAGTGTGCGGAAAAAGAAGGAAGGACCTTCATTCATCCTTTTGATGATGAGCTTGTAATCGCAGGACAAGGAACGGTCGCTGTAGAAATACTGCAGGATTGTGAAGAAACCGTAGATTATGTGTTTGCCAGTATTGGTGGTGGAGGCCTTATGGCGGGTGTGAGCACGTATGTAAAAAGCGTCTCTCCCCAAACAAAGCTAATTGGTGTGGAACCTTATGGTGCACCAGCCATGAAGACCTCTTTTCATAACGAAGTCGTGACTGCTCTAGATGACATTGATAAGTTCGTTGACGGAGCTGCTGTAAAAAGTGTGGGGAGTAAAACGTTTGATACTTGCTATGAGTTATTGGATGATATCCTACTGGTTCCAGAAGGGAAGGTTTGCACAAGTATTTTAGAATTATACAATGAGCATGCCATTGTTGCTGAGCCAGCCGGTGCTTTACCAATTGCAGCTCTTGACCTTTATAAGGATGAAATTAAAGGGAAAAATATTGTCGTAATTATAAGTGGTGGAAATAACGATATCGGTCGTATGCAGGAAATTAAAGAGCGTTCATTGTTGTATGAGGGTCTACTTTATTATTTCATCGTTAACTTCCCACAACGTGCGGGTGCACTTCGTGAGTTTTTAGATGAAGTATTGTCACCAACGGATGATATTACACAATTCGAATATACTAAGAAAAATAATAAAGAAAATGGACCAGCACTAGTGGGGATTGAAATACAGAAGAAGGAAGACTACAAAGGTTTAATTGAAAGATTAAACAAAAAAGGTTTTGCTTTTACAGAAGTTAATAAAGATAGTAACTTATTTAATTTGCTCATTTAATGTATAATGATAAGAGAAAAATGACATCTACTGAAATTGTGAACTTCTTATGACAATGTGTTTCATATTGGCTCATTCGTTGTTAAAAGTACTATAATCGTAGTAGATTAGTTATTCTAATTAACCAAAGGGGATGTTCTACAGTGTTTTCAAACATCGGAGTTCCTGGATTGATCCTTATCCTTGTACTTGCTTTAATTATTTTCGGACCTAAAAAGCTCCCTGAGATTGGTCGTGCATTTGGTCAAACTCTTCGTGAATTTAAAAAATCTACTCGTGAGCTAACAAGTGATGTAATGGAAGAGCTCGATGAGGATAAAAAGAAGAATGCTACGAAATAAGGTGTAAGATATTTCTTACACTTTTTTTCTCGATTACATTTTGTTTATGGTAGGGGACTTACATGGAGGATAAAGAATTACAGCTTGTTGATCATCTTGACGAATTAAGAAAAAGACTTATTGTCTCTATTGTAGCTTTTTTTGGCTTCTTTGTAGTTGGTTTTATTTATGTTGAAGAAATATATCAATGGTTTGTTCGGGACTTAGATGTTAAGTTGATTGCTTTAGGACCGAGCGATATCGTTTGGGTTTATTTCATGTTAGCAGGTTTAATTGCGATTGCAGGTACCATTCCTGTTCTTGCGTTGCAGATATGGTTGTTTGTCAGACCAGCATTAAAGCCTATGGAAAGAAAGATTACTTTGAGTTATATCCCAGCTTTGTTCATTTTATTTATTGTCGGCTTATGCTTTGGATATTTTGTTATTTTTCCGACCGTAATGGGTTTTTTGATTGATTTGAGTGGCGATATGCTTGTTGCTAATTTTACAGCGGACAAGTACTTCCGTTTTATCATGAATATGTCGCTTCCATTTGGATTTTTGTTTGAACTACCTGTTGTCGTAATGTTTTTAACATCTTTAGGAATTGTAAATCCATATGTACTTCAAAAAATACGGAAATATGCATATTTTGTTCTGGTTGTAATTTCTGTAGTCATCTCACCTCCTGATTTTATGAGTGATATTTTAGTGACTATTCCACTTCTTTTTTTATACGAAATCAGTATCAATCTTTCGAAAATTGTTTATAAAAGAAAGTTGAAAAAAGAGAAAGAGTGGGGCTTGGATGAGGATGAGAGAGTAGATTTAGGATAAAAGATCAAACTCACTTTTTTATAAAAGTGGGTTTTTTGTTTTCAAAAGGCCCTTTTTTACATTATAATTAGCTTAATGTGTTCTTAATTAAGAACGAAAGATAATGAAAAAAATGAGGGGTGGTATGGATCGGAAATTATTAGGTTTTCTGTTTATTTATCTCGCTCTTCTGAACGTATTTGACGCTTTTGCTACCGCACATGGATTATCACTCAATAAGATAAGAGAAATGAACCCTTATATGAATGGTATTTATCACATCCATCCACTTTTGTTTTTAACGGTAAAAATATCCTTATCAGTACTTCTCATTTGGATGGGAGTTACTTGGGGGAGTAAGATTCGAAAAAAAAGACTCATATTGTCTCTGATTATTCTATCCTCTATCATTTATACACCGGTTTGTTTTACGCATATTTATTGGATGACCCAGTACTACTTTTCATAATGAAATAAATTTAAATTTTTTCACAACTAGTGTATATTCAGACACACTTCGACAAATAAATATTGTATAATATATACAAACGGGTGAAAAAGAGGATTGATATTTTGCTATTCAAAAGCCTAGAGTTCAAAAATGTTGTTGGACAGAAGGTAAAAGTCATTGAAATTCCAGTATTGGAGGAAGATAGCCCTTATTATTTTTTAATCCAAGTCCGTTTGCAATCATTTATTTCGTCTCTATACCGGGACAAACAGCCGAAGAAATGCTATTCTTTTAGAGACTATTTGAAAAAAGCGTTGAAGTGGCCAGTGTACCAGAATGTATTCCAAGTACCAGAGCTAAAGAATAACGCGTAATTAATGTGTTTGTTTTTCTTTGACATGATTGTCTTTACATGAAGAGTATCGGTACATGCCGATACTCTTTCTTTTTTCGACATTAACCTAGAATTCTGTATAATAGGTAGTGAGATTTTAGCATTAGGATGTGAAGGAATTTGAGTAAAATTAAAATAGTGACTGATTCAACGGTGGATATGTCCGATGAATTAATAAGGAAGTATGATATTGAGGTTGTCCCATTATCTATCCAAATTGAAGGAGAGACTTACTTGGATCGGGTTGATTTAACCCCAAAGGACTTTTTGAATAAGATGAAGGCAGCAGAGGAACTACCTAAAAGTTCACAACCACCTGTTGGCGTATTTGCTGAACTGTATGATCGATTAGGTTCGGAAGGGTATGATGTTCTTTCAATACATATGACTGGAGGAATGAGTGGTACGGTTCAGTCAGCCGAGACGGCAGCATCTATGTCAAAGGCAAATGTAAAGGTTGTTGATTCTCGCTTTATATCGAAAGCCCTTTCATTCCAAGTGATAGAAGCTTCTCAGATGGCTAAAGAAGGAAAAAGTATGGATGAAATATTGACTAGACTCGAGCATATTCGTTCAAATACAAGATTGTTTGTAGTTGTCGATACTCTTGAGAATCTCGTGAAGGGTGGGAGAATCGGAAAGGGAAAGGCAATGATTGGTTCACTTCTTAATATCAAACCAATTGCCTCTCTAGAAGGTGGAGTATATACACCTGTTTCGAAAGCTCGAAGCTACAGTCAAGTAGCTAACTACCTTGCAAAGCAATTTGCTGAAGACACAGCTGGTCATAATATCAAAGGTGTTGGACTCGTCCATGCAGAGGCTCCAGAGTTAAATCAAAAGCTGATCTCAGCCTTAAAAACAATAGCTGATTTTGATTTAATAGATATTGAATATACCACTCCAATCGTTAGTACCCATACTGGGCCAGGTGCCATTGGTTTTATGTACTATTTTGAGTAAATTGCCTGAACATTATCTGTTCAGGTTTTTTTATTTGTTCGACAAATTTTAAACGCTATGTAAAGAATTTATAAAAATATGGAGGAAAGACAAGGATTTTGGATAGTGATGTCGAATAAAAAGGGAGTGAGACCCAATAAAAAGGGAACGGTGTATGTATGAAAAAATGGATCAGGCATCTTTCTTTATACAAGCAAGTTTTATTTTTTTCATTTTTTATTACGTTTGTTGTGATTTTTATGATCTCAAGTTTTAGTTATGCTCTACAGACAAAAAAGGAAATAGAGCAATTGACGGAGCGTGTTGAGGGACTATCAACGTTGTGGACAGCGGTTGTGTCTCCTGATGATGTAGAGAAAACCATTATGTTAAAGGACCCGAATGATCCTGCGGTAAAGAGACTGCAACAACAGGTTAACTTAATTAACGAGAGGAACTCTTCCTATTTTCATAGTGGAATTGTAGCTACTTCAATAAATGAAGATAAAGGAATATATGCCACGGTTGTATCGAATAGTTACGAGGGACTAAAACCTTTTTCTTTTTATAAGTCGGTGGACATTCATATCAACGCTCTGAAGGAAGCTATTGAAGAAAAAAAAGTAGTTAGTACAAAGGTGTATACAGATGATCTTGGCACGTGGTTATCTGCGTTTGCTCCGATACAGAATGAAGAAGGTAAAGTAGTCGGGGTATTAGTCATTGATGCAGAAGCATCTTTTATCAAGAATTCGCAGTTAGAAACGATGTTATATTTAACGGTTGTCTTTGTTATAACGATAGTCATCGTATTCTTTACCCTGAAGTATGTGTTAAACAATGTGATGGAACCCGTTGATGAGATCTTGTATGGATTACACGAGGTAAGTGTCGGAAACTTCAATATACATCTAAGTGGTAAAAAAAATTCAAATCTTGACCCATTATATGAACGGTTTAACTTTATGACCCAACAGTTAGCCATATTGTTTGATAGATTATCCATTTCAAGTCCATTAAATAGCAAGCAAGCCGTATCGGAAGAACAATTACATACATTTGAAGTGGCAATTGGAAAAATGGATACAATCATTAAAGAAACAAAATTACTTAAAGAGCTTCAACGAGCCGAGAAAATGAATGCCATAGGTCAATTAGCTGCTTCCGTTGCTCACGAAATTCGTAATCCAATGACGGTAGTAAAAGGGTTTTTACAAATCTTTTTAGCAAAAGATGGATTGAGTGAAGAAGAGCATATGTACGTAAAATTAATGCTTGAAGAAATGAATCGTGCCGAGAAAATTATTAATGAATATTTATCTTTAGCGAAGCCAGACCTGGAATTTTCAGAAAAAGTTCATGCCGGTGAACTTGCACACAAAGTGATGGATTTAATGAATTCGTATGCACTCATGTCAAAAAGCATTGGGATGAAAACGAACGTGTCAGGCGATGTTTTTATTAAAGGGAATGTTAGTGAGTTAAAGCAGGTACTTATAAATATATTAAAAAATGGGATAGAAGCGATGAAGGACGGGGGCACTCTCAGTTTGTCTGTACGGGAAGAAGGTCACTTTGGTATATTTGAAATCTTTGACACAGGAATTGGGATGAGTGAGGATGAACTTCAAAGATTAGGAACGGCTTTTTATTCCTTGAAGGAAAAGGGCACTGGCATGGGACTAATGGTTTGTTATCAAATCATTGAAAGAATGAGGGGTACTATTGAAGTTGAAAGTCAAAAAGGTGTGGGAACCACTTTTCGAATTATTCTTCCGTTATTTAGGGAATAGAGGAATTTTAGTTCTTTTCCCTTTCATCTTATTATCTCGTTTGCTAGAATAAACTTGAAAAGAATGATGAATGCAGGTGGATAAATGAAGGTCAAGATGTTTAGATGGGTAAGTATGCTGATGGTATTTATTCTTGCAGCATGTGGGAATAATGGGATACCTGATGCGAAAAATTGGCCGGTTGCTGATTTTACGTATACAAATCAGGAAGGCAAGCCCTTTAGTTTAAAGGATCTAGAAGGGAAAATTTGGGTGGCGGATTTTATTTTTACTAACTGTGAGGACGTGTGTCTTCCAATGACGTATAATATGGAAAAGCTTCAGCAGATGGTCAAAGATGAAGGGATTGAAAATGTAGAATTTGTTTCCTTTTCCGTAGATCCTAATGTAGATACACCAGATGTGTTAAAAGAATTTGGCGAGTATTTCAAGGTCGATTTTTCTAACTGGAATTTCCTTACTGGATATGAGCAAACGCATATAGAAGAGTTTGCGATGGATTCATTTAAGACAATAGTTAAAAAACCGACAAATCAGGACCAAGTTATTCACGGAACTGACTTTTATCTGGTTAATCAAGATGGGAAAATTATGAAATATTATACTGGTCTTAATGAAATTCCTTATGAGGAAATTATTAATGATATGAAAGCCCTTCAATAGACCTTTTATAAGGTCTATTTTAGTTTATTTGACAAGCAGTTTCACCATAGACTATACAAAAACCTATAAAGGCGGGTGTTTTTCGTGAGGTGGGCCTTTATTCTTGTTATTACCTTTGTACTTTCTTCTTGCAGTCATATACAAAATCAAAAGTCAGATCAAATACAGCTTAGAGAAACTACGGTAGAAAACAAAGCACCTATTCCTATCGATTTTATTTCCCAACCTTTTCAAATTGTTTCCGTAGGAGATTCTTTAACTCAGGGTGTGGGTGACAGTACAAACCGTGGAGGCTATGTGCCTTATCTTAAGGAATATTTAGAAAAAGAGAAAGGGATAACCACAGCAGAAATCGTTAACTACGGTGTAAGAGGCAATCGAACATCCCAGCTTATTAGTAAACTAAAGACAGATGAAGTGAAAGATTCATTAAAAACCGCTGATATGGTCCTTATCACCATTGGCGGAAATGATGTGATGAAAGTAGTAAGAGAAAATTTTTCTACCTTAGATCTGGAGTTATTTGAAACGGAAAAAAAGCAATTCGAAAAAAATCTTCGAACCATTATTGAATCGATTCGTGAAGTAAATCCTTCAGGTACGGTTGTCTTGATCGGATTGTACAATCCTTTCTACGAGTGGTTTCCCGATGTAGAAGAGATGGATATGATAATGCAGGATTGGAATATAACGAGTCGGACGATATTAACCGACTATGAACGGGCTTATTTTGTCGATATAGCTGATATTTTTCGGGAAAGTGAAGAGAATCTTTTATATACAGATTACTTTCATCCTAATGATCTAGGTTACGAAAAAATTGCTGTGAGAATTTACGAAAATCTTGCATTAGGAATATTGACGGAACGGTATGAGTTGAGATCGACTGCCAGAAATGAGGCAAACACTGATGAATAGTTGGAAAAAACTTTTTATAGCTTTAGTCATGCTTAATATCATCGTTGTAGTTGGGGTGATTTTTTTGATTTTCCTACCTACAAAGGATGAAGAAATTGCTTTAAAGGATATCAATCAGGATGATTATGTACAATTTCATGTTCAATCAAACAAAGCCGATTTAAACAGATTGATCAATCATTATATCGAAGAGCAAGGGCTCAATGAGAGAATCAAATACAACGTCACACTGACTGACCAGGTGGAATTGTACGGAACGATGAAGGTATTTACTCAAGACGTGGAATTAAAACTTACCTTTGAACCAGAGTCTTTAGATAATGGTGATTTGATACTCAGACACAAGACCATCTCGATCGGGCATCTACAATTGCCCGTTCCAGTCGTATTGAAATTCATTCGGGATAGTTATGATATACCTTCTTGGATTACGATTCGACCGAATGATGAAGAGGTGTACGTAAACCTTCATGATCTAAAACTGAAGAGCGATACAAAGGTAAGAGTAAATACTTTTGATTTAAAACGAGATAATATACTGTTTACTCTTCTTGTTCCAATAAAATAGGTGGCTTAACGGCCACCTATTTTATTCTCTCTCCGTTAAAATGATAGGTTCAATGGATGGTTCACCATTACTTAGCCCTACGGCTACAAGTGTGTATACTTGATTTCTTTGGAATGAAAGAGCTGGCAACGGAAGTAGGACATCCTTTGTTCCAGTAGCTCTTACCTCAAGATCGACAGTTAATGGAGACAGGGCTAAATAATCGCTTGAGCGTCTGAACTCAATATTACGGAAAATAACATCACCATTCTTTACGGCTATATCAACTGGTTGAGTATCAGGTGAGAGATGTACAAATCGAACTTTCGTTTCACCGGACGGAATACTCGGATTATCGTCAAGCACTACAAGCTTTAACTTTTCAACCATATCAGAAGCGGCAAGTGTATATTGCTTCCCAGCCTCAACCGTTACCTTTCTACTTAGAACGGTTGATACCATGTCTCCTGCAGGATATATGTCTACTTGATATTTTCCAGCAGGTAATGATAAGTAATTGCTAGTTTCTTTAAATGAAAAATCGCGTAAAATTCGATTTCCATTAATATATACATCAACTTTTGGTGCATCAGGTGAAGCATGTAGTACACGAATTCTAGCGGGTGAATTGCTTTGATAGTAGTTTGCGACTGATTGGGCTCTAAGGGAACTCATTGCTTTGGTCATATACCTAATGTGTTTTTGGTAATAGTGAATATGCATGGATGGATCTAAGTATTTATAATATTGTGCTAATAAATCATACATAGCAGCTTTATGCAAATAGTCATCCTGGTTTCTATAATCAGACAAACCCCTCACTCCTTAAAGGATATTCAGTGTAACATATGCTTTGAAGGTGGGAGAGGTGCCTATGTTTGTTTTTTTGTTTACAGATTCCTGAATATGGGTTATAATACAAATATTATATAAAAGGTGGTGTTGTGTGATGATGAAATCAAGCATTGTATATAGTGTTTCTTGTCAATTTCACACAGCCCAATCAGTTACTAGATAATGGTCGTTTATCCATTCCTTTTCGTACGGTAAAAACCATGGGCTGTGTATGCCTATGGTTTTTTAGTATGTACTTTAGGAGGATAAAAGTTGAATTTACAAACAATCGGATATAATCTTTTTTTTGAACAGGAATTTTCTACTTTTGATAATAATCAAGTGATTGTAGGAAGAATTGCATTAGAACATAAGCATATGTATCGTGTGTTAACAGAGCATGGAGAATTGCTTTGTGAGATTTCAGGTAAATTTGTCTTTCAAGCTGAAAAAAGAGAGGATTATCCTGCAGTCGGTGACTGGGTGGTAATTAAGCCTAGTGTAGATGAAGGAAAGGGGATTATCCAAGCCATTCTTCCTAGACAAAGCAAATTTTCTCGAAAGACAGCAGGAAATGCAACGGAAGAACAAATTGTCGCTACGAATGTGGATACCGTTTTCTTGGTTAACTCTCTAAACGACGATTTGAACTTACGCCGTATGGAAAGATACTTGCTATTAGCTTGGGAAAGTGGTGCTAATCCGGTAATTGTTCTAACAAAAGCAGATTTATGCTCGGATGTTCAGAAGAATGTACAACTAGTGGAAAGTGTTGCGCTAGGTGTACCAATTGTTGTGATAAGTGCGGTGGCAGGTACCGGTTTTGAAGACCTGGAGATCCATTTGCTGCCCGGTAAAACGGTGGCTCTCTTAGGTTCGTCAGGAGTCGGTAAGTCCACACTCACCAATTATTTACTTGGGGCCGAAAAGCAAAAAATTCAAAGTATAAGAGATGCTGATGATAAGGGACGTCATACAACAACCCACAGAGAACTTGTTGTTTTACCGAACGGATCTTTATTAATTGATACGCCAGGTATGAGAGAAATCCAGCTTTGGGAAGGCGGAACTGGTATGGCTGAGAGCTTCTCTGATATTCAAGAGCTTAGTAGTCATTGTAGATATAGAGACTGTAAGCATGAGGATGAGCCTGGTTGTGCAGTTACCGCTGCAATTGAAGAAGGGGTAATGGATCTAGGCCGCTTACAAAGCTTCAAGAAGTTGGAAAAAGAACTGGCCTATCTGGATCGTAAGCTTGATAAAAGAGCTCAATCAGATGAAAAGAAAAAGTGGAAAAAGATTAATAAACAAATGAAACAAAAACGGTGATTCTTACAAAAACCTCTTTTTAAAAGGGGTTTTTTTACTGTATGTAAGCTCCTTGTTTGCATTGAAAGTCTTAATGAAATACTCTATATATGTGTGAGTCATTTGAAAAGAGGTGCCTTATGGAGAAACTTGCGACATTTGCTGGTGGATGCTTTTGGTGTATGGTAAAGCCGTTTGATGAACAGCCTGGAATTATTTCTGTCATCAGTGGCTATACAGGGGGACATAAGGAAAACCCTACGTATGAAGAGGTATGCCGAGAAACAACTGGGCATTACGAGGCTGTACAAATTACGTATGATCCTGAAATATTTTCTTATGAAAAGCTTTTAAGCGTATACTGGCAACAAATTGATCCAACCGATCCGGGTGGCCAGTTTTATGATCGAGGGCAATCGTATGAAACGGCAATCTTTTATCATGACGAAGAACAAAGGGTGTTAGCTGAACAATCTAAGCTAGAATTAGCGCAAAGTGGTCGTTTTTCAAAGCCTATCGCGACAAAAATTTTACCGGCAAAAGAATTTTATACCGCTGAAGATTATCATCAACAATTTTATAAAAAGAACCCAGTACGATATGGAAGATATTCTGAGGGGTCTGGGCGTGCTGCCTTTATTAAGAAAGCTTGGGGGGATGACCAATGACAAAAGAAGGAGATTTAAAAGAGAGATTAACTCCTATGCAATATGAGGTGACCCAAAGAAATGGGACGGAGCCGCCGTTTCGAAATGAATATTGGGATCAGTTTGGTGATGGTATTTATGTAGATATTGTTTCAGGAAAGCCGCTTTTTAGCTCGAAGGATAAATATGATGCGGGATGTGGATGGCCAAGTTTTACAAAGCCTATTGACGAGGAAGAAATTATAGAACAAATGGATCGCAGTCATTTTATGGTTCGTACAGAAGTCCGAAGTAAATCTGCAGATTCTCATCTTGGTCATGTGTTTGATGATGGACCAGGTCCGACGAAGCTAAGGTACTGTATCAACTCTGCAGCACTTCAATTTATTCCCGTTAAGGAACTGGATGAAAAAGGATACGGTAAGTATAAAGTTTTATTTTCATAATACAAAAGGTAAAAGCCATATGCGGCTTTTACCTTTCTTTTTGAGCTTCCATCAATGTTGTTTTCTTCGAGGTCATGCCCCCAGAAAGGATAAATTTCATCGCATCTTCTGGCTTAACATCGATAAATTCAACATCCTCTTTTTTGATTAAAAAGGTGAATCCAGCCACTTGAAAGGTTTGAGGGACGTACACAGCGATATAATCACTTAACGGTTCGTAAAAAACATCAAGATCCTCTGCTGTAACAAACCCAAGGCTTTTCATATTTGTGCCAGGAACGGTTACAAGTGCCACCTTTGAGAAGGATTTTTTCTCACCTAAGAAGGAATGGACAGTATCTTTTATAACCGAATATACGGTTTTCACGAAAGGAATTTTCTCTAATAACCTGTCAATGATTCGGAAGATGGTACCCGTTACAAACTTCGTAGATAAAAAACCTAAAATGGTAATTAACACTAACGTTGCCAAAATTCCGATACCTGGAACGTACGACTCTTTAAAGTACTGCTTCAGGAACCCACCTAATAGTCCATCTAAAAACATGAAGGTTTTATATGTTACGTAAACCACGAGTATGATTGGTACAATCGTTAAAATACCATTCACAAAGCTCTTTAATATACTTTTCATTTTATATAACTCCTAACCTCTTAATATAAAAACATTACAATGTTTATTCGCTTTTGACAAGAGATACACTGTCCGCCTAAACTTTTTCGAGAAAAATGGGCATATACACATGCGGGACAAGAACCTACTACATATTGTAAATATTGTAAAAGGAAAGCTTAATTAGGAGGTATAAACATATGCATTACGGACATGGATGTGACCCTTGTTACCCTGGTTACGGGTACCCTACAGCAGTTTCGCCAGTTGGATGTGGATATGGTGGCGGTTTTGCATTAATCGTTGTCCTTTTCATTCTACTCATCATCATCGGGGCTAGTTTCTACGGAAAAGGATGCTAATATAAACAAAAGCTCGAGTGATAGTTGCTCGAGCTTTTGTTTATATAGTAAAAATACGAACATTATTTTTATGTTTTTAAAAATTGTTCGTATTTATTGTTGACTGAATAATCTATATTTGGTATATTTACACATGGTTAATGGAAATGCGAATATAGATAGTAGCCTCGGAGGGAATACCTTGAAAACAAATTATGATGTTATCGTTGTTGGAGCAGGTCCAGCTGGGATTTTTACATGTTATGAACTTACATTAAAAATGCCAGAAGCATCCATATTATTAATTGATAAAGGTCACGACATATATAAAAGAAATTGTCCCATTTTACAAAAAAAAATCGATAAATGCCCACCAGCAGCTGGTAGGAAGGAATTTGCTGGGTGTCTACCTGCGTGTTCTATTACCAATGGATTTGGGGGAGCTGGTGCATACTCAGATGGAAAGTTTAATATAACAAGTGAGTTTGGTGGCTGGATGACGGATTATTTACCAGATTCACAGGTTGTTGATTTAATAAATTACGTGGACCGGATCAACCTTGACCACGGAGCGACAGAAAGCATCACTGATCCTTTAACTGATAAAGTTAGAGATATCGAGAGACGTGGATATGCTGCTGGCTTAAAGCTTCTTCGTGCTCAAGTAAGACACTTAGGAACAGAACAAAACCTACAAATCCTTCAAAGTATTTACGAATACTTAAAAATAAAGATTGATATGGTTTACAAGGCAGAAGTTGAGGACTTAATCACAGAAAAAACGCCAGATGGTCATAAGGTAACTGGAATTAAATTAAAAGCTGGGGAAAGCTTATCTGCTGAAAAAGTGGTGGTTGCACCAGGACGCGACGGTTCGGTATGGCTGGCTAAGCTATTAAAATCAAGACGTCTAAAAATGATTAATAATCAAGTCGATATTGGTGTTCGTGTAGAAACATCAAATATTGTCATGGAAGAAATTAATGAGCACTTGTATGAAGGGAAATTTACGTTTAATACTTCGGTTGGTACCCGCGTAAGAACCTTCTGTAGCAATCCTTCAGGCCATGTCGTTGTTGAGAATCACTCTGGAATCATGTTAGCGAACGGTCATGCTTACAAGGACCCTAAATTAGGTAGCCCAAATACGAACTTTGCTTTACTTGTATCTCACACCTTCTCAGATCCTTTTGATAAGCCAAATGAGTACGCACATGAAATTTCTAGGCTAGCCAATAGTTTATCTAACGGTGGACTAATTGTTCAAAAGTACGGAGATATTTTAAATGGACGCCGTTCCACTGAAAAGCGTATTAAAGAGGGCTTTTTAGAGCCGACACTTAAAGAAGCAGTACCGGGAGATCTAGGGTTAGTGCTTCCATATAATACACTGAAGAGTTTAATTGAAATGACAGAAGCGCTAAATCATGTATCGCCAGGTCTTGCTTCTGAGCACACATTATTCTACGGTGTGGAAGCGAAGTTTTACTCCGCACGACCAAAGTTAAATGATCGTTTTGAAACGGAAATTAGTGGACTTTATGTTGGTGGAGATGGAGCAGGGATCACTCGTGGGTTGGCTCAAGCTAGTGCGTGTGGCGTTTGGATTGCTAGGGATATCATTGAGAAATCAACTAAAAGAACAAACACGGAACCAGTTTTGGTATAATAAGATGGACCTGTCAAAAGATGGCAGGTCCTTTTTATCGATTATTTATAAAGGGGGATGGATTGTGGTGGGGATGATTCCACGGCGGTTACAACCAGGTGATGAGGTTAGAGTCATATCACCTTCAAGAAGTATGGCCATATTAAAGGAAAAACAGGTGGATATATCAAAAAGTCGATTAGAAGCATTAGGCTTTCATGTAACGTTTGGAAAACATGTACATACACACGATGAGTTTTTTAGTACCAGCATCGAGGAGCGGATAGAAGATTTGCATAACGCATTTCTTGATCAGAACGTAAAAGGGATTTTTACAGCAATAGGCGGTTATAACGCGAATCAACTGCTTAAATATATAGATTTTAACATCATAAAAAATAATCCTAAGGTGCTTATCGGTTATAGTGATATTACCGCTTTAAATTTATCTATCTATCAAAAGACGGGGTTGGTTACCTACTCCGGTCCACATTTTTCTTCCTTTGGAATGAAGCATGGTTTTGAATATACAATGGATTCCTTTATCCAAGCGGTTACAAATGATGCGCCTTATGAGGTATTTCCATCAGAGTTTTGGAGTGATGATCCTTGGTATTTAGACCAAGAGGATCGCCATTTTCATGAGCAAAAGGAGTACCTAGTTCTACAAGAAGGAAACGCAGAAGGTACACTTATTGGAGGTAATCTGTGTACCTTGAATCTGCTTCAGGGCACCGAATTTATGCCTTCCCTCAAAGGAAGTATCTTGTTTATTGAAGATGACTACGAGTCGCATGCTCTTACCTTTGACCGAGATTTACAATCGGTTTTACATTTATCTGGTGCCGAAGACATCCAAGCCATACTAATTGGAAGATTTCAAAAGGATTCACAGGTGACAGAGGAAGCATTACGTAAAATAATTTCCTCAAAGAGGGAGATTTCTCACATACCGGTTATCGCAAATGTAAACTTTGGACATGTCAGTCCCATAGCCACCATTCCAATTGGTGGTAAAGCAACCATTGAAGCGAAGGAAGGCAGCTGCTTCATACAAATAGATCAATAATAGGAGTTAGAAGGAGCCATATTAATTTGTTTGGTTCCTTTTTGTTTCTAGAAAACATGAATTAGGCACTAAAAACCAGTTTGCAAAGAAAGATTTCCACTTCTTACTCATACAATCTTATAAGGCATCGCTTACGCTTGTATGAACGGGGGAGTCAAATGGAGCATTCATATTTAATTAAACCGCTGCTTGATGCGGTATATCCAACAATAGATTATGGGAAGGGCATTTATTTATATGACAAGGAAGGGAAGAGGTATGTCGATGCTTCATCTGGTGCGGTAACAGCCAATATTGGTCATGGTGTACCGGAAATTATCGATGCGATGGTTCAACAAGCTACACGGGTGTCCTTTGTCTACCGATCGCAATTTACTAGTGAAGTAGCGGAAGCACTTGCTAGAAAAATTGCTGAACAATGTGTTGGGGCTTTGAACTGGAGTTTTTTTGTAAATAGTGGCTCAGAAGCAACAGAGACGGCTATGAAAATAGCAATTCAGCATTGGCAGGAAAAAGGGGTTAAAACGAAAAATAAAGTCCTTTCTCGATGGGTTAGTTATCATGGTATCACGCTTGGTGCATTATCGATGTCAGGTCATACGTTGAGGAGAGCAAGATTTGTCCCTCTACTTGAGGATTTTCCCGCCATACAACCTCCTTATTGTTACCGTTGTCCATATAACTTAGAGCCCACCTCCTGTAAGTTTGCCTGTGCAACTGAACTAGAAAATGTGATTGAAAAAATAGGAGCAGACCAAATTGCTGCTTTTATCGCAGAGCCGGTGATTGGGGCCGCGGGTGGGGCAATATCACCGCCAGTTGGTTATTATAAAGTAATAAAAGAAATATGTGATCGACATCATATTCTTTTTATCGCAGATGAAGTAATGACTGGATTTGGCCGGACAGGCAAAATGCTAGCTTGTGAGCACTGGGGAGTGGAGCCAGATATAGTCGCGCTTGGCAAAGGAATGGGAGCAGGTTATGCACCTATTGCTGCTGCTTTAGTGAGTGACAAAGTGATGGAACCAATCTTGGCTGGAACAAAAAGTGTAATGAGTGGTCACACCCTAAGTGCGAACCCACAATCATGCGCGGTTTCACTAGCAGTCATGGAATATTTACAAAATAATAGAATTATAGAGCAAGTTGAATTGAAGGGCTTTTATTTATTTCATCATTTACAAGAAATAAAAGAAGAATTTTCATTTATTGGAGATATTCGGGGTAAAGGATTGTTAATCGGGATTGAATTTGTTCAATCGGTAGAAAATAAAGAGCCTTTTCCAAGAGGAGATCAAGTAACAAATAAAATGATTCAGCTCGGGGCTAACAATGGCTTACTGCTTTACCCTTCAGCTGCTGGGCTTGACGGAATTCATGGAGATGCTATTATCCTTGCTCCGCCCCTGACGATTTCTAAGGACGAGATCGATGAATTACTAATTCTTCTGCGTAAAACCTTCCTAGACTTTTCCAATGAATATTTAGAGGGGGGAGGTAAATCATGAAAAATCGCTTCAATAAGATTACCACTGTAGAAAAAGTATTAGATTTATTTCATGACGGTGGAACAATTATGTTTGGTGGTTTTGGTGGGGTTGGTTCTCCGCCATCTATTATTGAAGGAATGCTCAATAAAGGGATTAAGGATTTAACACTTATTGGAAATGATACCGGATTTCCACATATAGGGATTGGGAGGCTTGTAGCAAACGGGCGAGTAAAAAAAGTCATTGCTTCTCATATTGGTTCCAATCCTGTTGCAGGGCAACTAATGACAGAGGGAACTCTTGAAGTCGAATTTTCACCTCAAGGAACGTTAGTAGAGAGAATTAGAGCGGGTGGCGTAGGAATTCCAGCTTTTCTAACTGATATTGGAATGGACAGTGACTTTGTGTCAACCAATAAAGAGAAAGTGGTGTTAGAGGGAAAAAGTTATTTACTAGAGACAGCATTAAGTGCGCCTATATCGATTGTCTATGCGAAGAAGGCAGATGAATATGGCAACCTTATTTATGATAAAAGTGCAAGAAATACCAATCCATTGGTAGCAATGGCTGGAGATATTACGATCGCAGAGGTGGAGGAAATCGTTGAAGTGGGTGAACTTCATCCGGATGAAATCGTCACACCTGGAGTGTTTGTCAATTATATTGTACCGACGGAAGGGGTGAACTGGAAATGGGTATGGGAATAGGTATCCGTGATCAAATGGCCAAAAGAGCTGCGGCAGAAATCAAAGAAGGCATGGTGGTCAATTTAGGGATAGGCATTCCCTCGCTTGTTCCGAATCATCTTCCATCAGAAATAAATGTCATGTTTCATGCGGAGAATGGAATCGTTGGGATGGGGCCTTCACCAGAACATGGGGAAGAGGATGAAAACCTTTGTAATGCTGGAGGATACCCGGTTAGTTTAGTTAGTGGTGGTTCTTATTGTGATAGTGTCATTGCATTTGGAATGATACGTAGGGGAATCGTGGATATCACCATTTTAGGAGCATTGCAGGTAAGTGAAAAAGGAGATTTAGCGAACTGGATTGTTCCGGGTAAAAAAATACCTGGTATGGGCGGTGCGATGGAACTTGCACAGAAAGCGCAGAAGGTGATCGTATTAATGAACCATACGGATAAAGCGGGAAATAGCAAAATTGTAAAAGAATGCTCTTTTCCATTAACCTCTCGGGCATGTGTGGATATGATTATCACGGATATGGCCGTCTTTCATGTGACTGATAAAGGTTTAGTTTTAAGTGAGGTTTTTCAACCATATACATTGGATCAAGTTCGAGAGTGTACCAATTGTTCATTTTTTTGTAAGTAACACAATAGATAAAGGGGCGAAGAGGGATGGAAGAGGAGCTTCGCAAAGTTAGAAAGTGGATTAAAAGGAATCGCGTACATGCAACTAGACTTCTTCAAAAGCTTGTACAAGAGGGAAGTGTAAGGGGGAAGGAAGCTGCTGCTCAAGCAATAATTATTGAAAAGTGCAGAGAACTAGGTCTTCAGCTCGATATTTGGGAGATTGGTGATAAGACCCTTATGAACCATCCTGCTTACTGCTCGGATCGAAAGGATTATACTGGGAATCCGAATGTTGTTGGTGTTTTGAAGGGTACTGGAAACGGTAAATCATTAATTCTAAACGGTCATATTGATGTGGTGCCAGAAAATAACTTGGCTGAGTGGAAGGATGACCCTTTTAGTGGCTTAATCGAAGAGGGAAGATTATATGGTCGTGGGTCCACAGACATGAAGGGAGGAACGGTGGCCCTTCTTCTTGCGATGGAAGCGATTATTGCTGCAGAGATACAGCTGAAAGGTGATATCATTTTCCAGAGTGTGATAGAAGAAGAAAGTGGGGGTGCGGGAACCTTGGCCGCCGTGCTAAGGGGATATCTGGCGGATGGAGCGATTATTCCTGAGCCTACAAATCTGAAAATCTTTCCAAAGCAGCAAGGCTCTATGTGGTTTCGTGTGACTGTTAAAGGACGCTCAGCACATGGGGGTACTAGGTATGAAGGGGTAAATGCAATTGAAAAGGGAATATTGGTGATCAATCAGTTGAATGAGCTAGAAAAGGTTCGGAATAGTAGAATTGTAGATCCATTATATAAAAATATACCCATTCCCATCCCGATAAATATCGGGAAGATTCATAGCGGGGATTGGCCATCCTCCGTTCCAGATATTTGTATAATAGAGGGAAGAATTGGTGTAGCACCAGACGAAAAAATGTCTGCCGTCCAGGCTGAACTAGAACATTCATTGCAGGAGCTCGAAAAGAAGGACATTTGGTTTAAAGACTATCCAACCAAGGTTGAGTGGTTTGGTGGAAGGTGGATCCCCGGCGATTTAGAAATAGAACATCCGTTACTTACTACTCTTGAGTCATCCTATAGAGAAGTTATGGGATCTTCCCCTGTTATTGAAGCTTCCCCATGGGGTACAGATGGAGGAGTACTATCAAAAATTGGAGATATTCCAGTGGTAATTTTCGGTCCAGGCGTAACAGAGGTCGCTCATGATGCGAACGAATATATTGTTTTAGAAGATTTATTTACCAGTGCTGATATCATTGCTACTACCATCCTGAATTGGTGTGAAGTAAGTGGAAGTGATTCATAGATTGTATAGAAATAATGAAGAAAGTCTGACCAAGTATTTGGTCGGGCTTTCCCTTTAGGAGGAGATACGATGAATCAGTTGCCAGCTTATCGTACAGTTGAGGAAAGTGGGATTCGATTCGAAGTTTACATGGATGTTTTTAATAAACGTGTACGAGTGGATCATTATGTGGGGGACCCCTACCTCGTCATCCAAACTACTGAAGAGCTTGCAAAACAGGCGAATAGTGAAAAAATAATTATGAAAGGAAAATTTGAGGACTACAAAATATTTTTAGAAAAGGGATATAGGAATGAAGCGATCATAGATGGGTATTTTTTAGGATCGGATGGATATTTTTTTTGTAAATACCTTGAGCCGGACAGAGCTTTTACCGCTCATCTTCAAGTGGAAGAAGATATCATTGCTTCTGTCCAGCATCTAAAGAGGTCGTCACAAGTGATTATGCCACCAGCAGATTACAAGATTATGAAAGTGGGTGAGAAGGAAGCGGAAATGCTTTCGGATTTGTATCGAGAGGTATTTCAAATTTATCCCACTCCCCTGCATGATCCGGAATATGTGAAAAAGACAATGAAAGAAGGTACCATCTACTATGCATTTATGTATCATCATGAAATGATTAGTGCCGCATCTGCTGAAGTGAATTCCTTGTTTCGTAACGCAGAATTAACGGATTGCGCGACTAAGAAGGAACACCGAAAATTTGGATTAATGAAGATCCTTTTGAAAAAGCTTGAAGAAGACTTATTTGAACAACAAATCTATTGTTCCTACTCTATAGCAAGGTCGCTTTCCTTTGGCATGAATGCCGTTCTCCACCAATTAGGCTATCAATACCGAGGACGGTTAGTGAACAATTGTTACATTTTTGATAAGCTGGAAGACATGAATGTTTGGGTGAAAAATTTATCCACCTACCAAGCTGCCGAAAATTAATATAAAGTGACAGTTTTTCGGCACATAGGCATATATATGCTTTAGGTGGGTGATGACGATGTTTGAAACAAGCAGTATTTCCATCGAAGTAGTGACGGAAATCTTAAAGGGCGTTGATGAGGGAATTCACGTTGTGGATCTAAACGGCAAGACGATTTTTTATAACGAGGTGGCCGCCCAACACGATGGATTAACGGTGGGTGAAGTAATAGGGAAGCCGTTATTGGAAGTGTTTCCATCGTTAACTGAAAAGACGAGCACGTTATTAAGAGTACTGAAGTCTAGAAAAGAAATTGTGAATGTGGCTCAATCTTATTCCAATATTCATGGAAAAAAGATTGAAACGATCAACTCAACAATTCCTATTTGTGTACACGGCGATTTTTTTGGTGCGATGGAAATAGCAAAGGATTATTCCAGCATAAAAAGACTGTCTGAACAATTATTGGATTTACAAAAAGAAAAACAAGTGATGAATCCAAAGAAAAAAAGCAAAAGCACCGTTAAGTATACCTTTGATGATTTACTAACAGAAAACAATGAGTTTCTTCAATTAAAAAAAGAAGCTTATAAGCTAGCAAAATCGCAATCATCGATATTAGTTTATGGAGAAAGTGGTACAGGGAAAGAATTATTTGTTCAAGGGATACACGATGCCTCTGTTCGAAGAAATGCCCCTTTTATTGTTCAAAATTGCGCTGCCATTCCAGAAACATTACTCGAGAGTATTCTTTTTGGTACAGCAAAAGGGAGTTATACGGGAGCAGTTGACCGACCTGGATTGTTTGAGCTTGCGGATGGAGGGACGCTGTTTTTGGATGAGCTTCATGCCATGCCAATTGATTTGCAAGCAAAGCTATTACGTGTTCTTGAAGACGGAATGATTCGGCGTATTGGTTCCTCGAAAAGTGTACAGGTAGACGTTCGGGTGATCGCTGCAATGAATGTCCATCCGAGAAAAGCACTGGAAGAAAAGCTGATAAGAACGGATATCTTTTACCGGTTAAATGTATTAACATTTGAGCTAATGCCGCTCCGGAAAAGACCAGAAGACATTAAATTTTTATCGAATAAATTTCTCGATCACTATAATGGAGTTCTTCAAAAAAATATACAAGGTGTGTCTACTGAAGTTATGACCATATTTCACTCCTACGATTGGCCAGGGAATGTACGGGAGCTCAAGCATACGATCGAGTATATGATGAATGTTTGTGAAGATACAAGTTTGGGTATGGAACATCTACCTGCGATGCTGAAAGGAAATGCCTCTGTTTCTAGGAAAGTCATCCAAAGTTACTCTCTAAAGGAACAAATAGAGGAGTTTGAAAAGAATATGATTTGCGCTGCCCTTGAGCAAACAAGTGGAAATATAAAGCAAGCCGCAAAAGTACTGAAAATCCCAAGACAAACCCTTCAATACAAAATTCAAAAGTACGAATTGCAAGGTGCCGAATAATCGGCACCTTTTTGTATGGAAATTAAGATGTAGATCCCCATGGAGAGAGAAAAAAGAGGTTGAATGGTAACTGAATAGGAGTTTCAGTGCCCATAGAAGAGAAAAATAAAGCTTTGCGGTAACTGAACAGGAGTTTCAGTGCCTGTAGAAGAGAGAAATGGAGCTTTACGGTAACTGAACAGGAGTTTCAATGCCCGTAGGAGAGAAAAATTGAGCTTTACGGTAACTGAGGCTCCTTCAAAACAGCGCCCCCGGTTATTAAGTTTTGGCACAAAACTTGCATGGTTTATGTAAAGCATGTTAGGGAGGAATGAAAAATGAAACATTCATTATATAAACCAGATCGTCATTGGTCTTCGATAGAGCTTTGGAAGGATGTTACGGAGGAGCAGTGGAATGATTGGATTTGGCAACTGACCAATACGATTCGAACATTGGATGATTTACGAAAAGTTATTAACCTAACCCCTGACGAAGAAGAAGGAGTTAAAATCTCAACAAAAACCATTCCGCTTAATATAACTCCATATTATGCATCGTTAATGAATCCAGATGATCCAAGATGTCCGATTAGAATGCAGTCTGTTCCTATTTCGAAAGAGATTGTTAAAACAAGATACGATCTGGAGGATCCTCTCCACGAAGATGAAGATTCCCCAACACCTGGTTTGACACATCGTTATCCAGATCGAGTGTTATTCCTCGTGACAAACCAATGCTCGATGTATTGTCGCTACTGTACGAGACGCCGCTTTTCCGGTCAAATCGGAATGGGAGTTCCGAAAAAGCAATTGGACGGGGCAATCAGTTATATTAGAAATACGCCACAAATAAGAGATGTTCTCATTTCTGGTGGAGATGGACTTTTGATCAATGATAATGTACTTGAATATATCTTAAAGAACTTAAGAGAGATAGATCATGTTGAAATCATAAGAATAGGTACTAGAGCACCAGTTGTATTTCCACAGCGAATCACAGAAAATTTGTGTAATATCTTAAAAAAGTACCACCCAGTTTGGTTGAATACTCACTTTAATACATCAATTGAAATTACAGAGGAATCTAAAAAGGC